>CADBOX010000231.1 GCA_902796415.1 uncultured Lachnospiraceae bacterium | reverse complement strand
TCGAAGCATCCGATACCCGTTTACGAACAGAATCAGGATGATTGTTACACCAATCAGATTTGTAATCACAATGGATTTAAGATTCATCTGCTTACCTCCATTTCTATGCATCAAAAAAACCACACGGTTGATGCATCTCGAGTATTATACGGTTCAAAGAAAAATAATCCAGACAAAAACGCAAAATTATTTGTCATATTTGTCATGGCAGCGGTTACATTTTCATTTTTTGAACTTTTTGTCTACTTTAAGGTACTTTGCAATCATGGGAAACAATGAAATTAAAACAACCGTGTAGGAAGAAAATCCGGAGAAGTTTTCCGGTAGTTTTGAAATCTCAGCAAATCAAAAAGGAGAAGTGCTATCTCGAATAGTGCATGGAATGAAAACATGGATGAAAAAGAAGTAAAAAAATTGTCAGATAGCGAAGCAGAACAAGTAGCCGGAGGTTATCTGGATACGATTTATTGTCCTTATTGCAAAACAACACACGAGTGTACTATTGGTGACCGTATCTACAGCAGTGAATTTGTCGGTCCCGACGGCAACACGCATATTTCCTTATTCCGGAGAGGCTTTTGTCTGAAGCAGTCAAAAGAGTTCAGTCTGCTTGTAGGTAAAAATGGAAGAGGCGTTTTACCGCATGAAAGACAGATTTATCTGAATATGAGAACAAACAGGTTTCTTGAAGGAAATATGGACAGCGTTTGGTAATAACCCGTATTCAGGCAAAGGGGCGAAACACAACACCGTTCTTTGAATCGGCCTGGATTGTCTGTAAATTCAGAATCGATACTCGCAGACGTTCTTTTTTGGGCGTCTGTTTTTTTGACTCTGAAGCAGCTCGCTAAATCGCATTTCTATTGAACGTCTGTATTTCTTACAAGAATCTCCCAGAAAGAATAATGCGCCAGATCAGAATCCAGCGCATTAAATAAATATGATTGTTTTAGTAATGAATACCGTTTGGGCTTATACATTCATTCTAAGTGAGCTGTTGTGTATTGATCTCAGCCGTAGACCGGATATAGATAGAGATCACTGCCGGTATTCTTGATATAAGCTCCTGGTTTCCATCTGACGTATCCTGTGTTTTCCGCAAAATCCCATCCGATCAGACGCATTCCGTCCGGTGCCCATGACACATAGGTCGGAGCCTGCCAGTACTGACCAACATAAACAACGACATTCTTGCCATCTGCACACATTGTGTTGGAATGACTGTAGTCAACATCTCCGCCCGGGGTCGGTTTCGGATTGAATCCACCTCCTCCGCTGTAAAGATGTGCGGACTGGTTTTCAAAATACCACAGTCTTCCCGCGTCATCGCGATAGAGCGTATGTCCGTCAGCGACATATGCATAACGGAATATACGGTTTGAAACACCTGCTTTCCAGTAGGAGCCGGCATTGGTACCCCAATAAGCATATGGATAATACCCATCTCCAAAATACCAGAGATTTCCGTTAAAATCCTTGAAGATATCCAGACCTTCCGATGATGTGTATACATACGTTACAACAAGGTCATACCTGCCTGCAGGTGTTACCGGACTGGAACCATAGTTATACAGAATCCCGTTATTATCGACTGTATACAGTTTTCCATCCGGATTCGAGTAAACATATACACCATTGCTGGTGGTGTAGTATGTGAGCCTCATCTCGGCAATTGTTCTCGCTGCCGCAAGCGGAACGCCGGGAAGCTTATTCCCTCCGGCATCGAGATAGGTACGGTTTCCGTAGTCATCATAAACCCACGAATAACCATTCTGTGTATAGACTGTCCAACCCTTTCCGTTGATTTCCCATGTGTAATATCCGTCGATATCGCCATAAGGGCCTCCGCCCTGTGTCTGCGCCTGAACAGGTGTCATAGAAATGAAAAGGAATAAGACTGCCGCAGCAATCGAAACAATATTAAGTAATGATTTTTTAGTCATAGCTTTAGCCTCCTAACCACATAGTATCAATTTCATAAAACGATGTACAACAACTATTTCGCTGCAGCATCCAGGTCTTCCCCTGCCAGGTGGAACCGGCATACTGGCAAAGGACCTCCGGCAGTACGATCAGGCTTTCTGTCTTCCCGAAAACTATCTTAAAATCAAGTAATTCTACAGCTGTTTGTTAC
>CADBOX010000230.1 GCA_902796415.1 uncultured Lachnospiraceae bacterium | reverse complement strand
GCATGGATTGCCGGAAAGCATAGAAGAAAAACATGAGAATATAAGAAAAATCCTTTCCATGGCCAGTGAGCTGGGTATCGGGAAGGATCAGATCGTGGTGGATGGCCTGGTGACAACAGTGGGCGTTAACAGATACGCTGCTTTGGAGACTTTGGACACCATCCGGTTCTGCAAAGACCAGCTTGGATTATGTACTACCGTAGGTTTGTCAAACATATCCTTTGGTCTTCCGCAAAGGCCATTTCTCAATGGAGCTTTTCTTACTATGGCTGTACAGAAGGGGCTGACTATGGCTATTGCCAATCCTTCTGATTCTTTTGTTATGGGTTTAGGGCTTGCGGCAGACCTGCTCAGAAATAAAAAGGATGCGGATATTCAGTATATCCAACAGATAAAAATGATGGAAACCCTGAGACCAAAGGAGAGATCCAACTCCGTTGCCGAAGGGAGTAAGAATAATAAAGAATATAAAAAAGAGAATACCAGCGTGGATGAAAAGAATCCGCACGGTTCCAAGGTGTATCAGGCAGTACTTAAGGGAAACCGAAAGAGTATCGTTTCCCTGGTGAAAGATACTTTGGAGGAGGGTGTGACAGCCAAACAGATTCTGGACGAGATGCTGATCCCGGGTATCAATGAAGTAGGAAGACTCTTTGAGACTCAGGAATACTTCCTTCCTCAGCTGATTTCCAGTGCCACTGCCATGGAGGAAGCGATTAAATATCTGGAACCGAAACTTCAGGAAGGGAAAAACCAGGGGGGAAAACCTGTTCTGGTCATTGCTACGGTGGAAGGGGATATCCATGATATCGGAAAGAACCTGGTTGCCTTGATGTTACGCAATTATGGCTATCAGGTGATTGACCTGGGAAAAGATGTTCCGGCAGACCGGATCATAGCAACAGCAGAAGAGGAGGAGGCCTCCGTCATCGTTCTTTCCGCCCTTATGACGACTACCATGATGAGGATGAAGGATGTCATAACTTTGAGAAACAAAAAGAATCTGTCCTCAAAGGTGATCATTGGAGGGGCGGTTACCACCCAGGAATTCGCGGATGAGATCGGGGCCGACGGTTATTCCGGAGATGCCTCGGAAGCGGTCAAACTGGTGGACAGACTGCTTGATGTAAAACAGTAACGAAAAAATGAGGATTTGTTTATGAAAATTGATGTGATCATACCCACCTACCGTCCGGATGAGAAACTGGACCGCAATCTGGCTATGTTAAAAAAACAGACTGTTCAGCCCCATAAGATTCTTCTGGTGAACACAGAAGAATCACTCTTTCACAGCAAAGTCTTTTCTTCTTTACCCCAGGGAGAGATCATTCATATATCCAAGAAAGATTTTGATCATGGCGGGACGAGAAATATGGCGGCAGCAAACTGTGATGGTGATATCATCCTGCTTCTGACCCAGGATGCGATTCCTGCGGATAAATACCTTATTGAACGTCTGATAGAGCCGTTTCAGGATGACGAGGTATGTGCAGCTTATGGAAGACAGATGGCGGATTGGAAGGACAATCCGGTGGAAGCCTACACACGGATCTTCAATTATCCCAGAGAAAGCAGAATCAAAAGCAAAGATGATCTTCCCGAACTGGGGATAAAAACCTTCTTCTGTTCCAATGTGTGTGCCGCTTATCGCAAGTCGGTCTATGATGCTTTGGGTGGGTTCCCCCTCCATACCATCTTTAACGAAGACATGATTTATGCCAGCCGGCTCATCGAGGCGGGGAAAAAGATCGCTTATGTTTCCGAAGCAAAAGTCTGGCATTGGCATAATTATTCGGCCAGGGAACAGCTGAAAAGAAATTTTGATCTTGCTGTTTCCCAGGTAGATGCAGGTGGTCTGTTTGATCAGGTGAAGTCAGAATCTGAGGGAGTCCGTCTGGTCAAGAACACCATGCTGTATTTCATCAGAAAGAGAAGATTTCACTGGCTTCCGTATATTTTTATTCAGAATGCCGCAAAATATATAGGATATAAACTGGGACGAAATTACAGAAAACTTCCCGGAGTCTTGATTCAAAGGATATCCCTGAACCCCACATATTGGGAGAATTAAAGCCTGAAAACAGCTGTTTTTTAAGAAAAATAAAAGTTTTTGTATTGCATTGTGTAAAAAAGTAGTATAATGTAAGGAATGATACATTTTGCATTCAAGCCTACAGGAGGTTTTATTTTGAAGACAGAAGCGACAAAGAACGTTAGAAACGTGAAAAAAGGGAAAAAATCAAGAAAGAAGGAAAGGCGACTTCGGCTGCTGGCCCAGGTTGTGACCTGTATCGTTCTGGTAGCCCTGTTTGTGGGGTCCGCTGCCTTAGGTGCAACCACAGCTTACTATAAAGCTATAACTGCTACTATAGTGACAGATACTGAGACTGCCCTTGAGGATGCCGATGTAATAGAGACAGATCTTGTCTATGACCAGGATGTAGTTAACATCCTTCTCATCGGTGCAGACAAACGATCCGATGAAAGGGAGCAGGGCCGTTCCGATACTACCATGATCGCCACCATCGATCTCAAGAACGGCAAATTAAAACTGACCTCTCTTATGAGGGATATGTACATTGATATACCAGGATATGGATACCATAAATTTAACGCAGCTTATCAGTTCGGCGGAGTCCAGCTTGTCTATAAGACGATAGCGGAGAACTTCGGTGTTAAACTTGACGGTTATGCCGAAGTGGATATGGAAGCTTTCCGTGCATGTGTAGATCTGATCGGTGGTGTTCCTATGGAACTGACGGAAGCGGAAGCTTATTTCCTTCAGACTGCCTATGCTACTTCCAAGCATGATGAGAAGAAGGTGGTGGCAGGACAGAATCTTCTGACGCCTTATCAGGCTTTGGCTTATTGCCGTATCCGTCAGGATATCTCAGGGGAGTACGGACGTACCGACCGTCAGAGAAAAGTTCTCATCTCAATTTTTAATGAGCTGAAGAGTGCGGATATCATGACCATCACCAACATCTGTATGAAAGCTTTGAATTATGTTACCACCGACCTGTCGGAAAAACAGATCAGAAGCCTGCTTATGTCAGTCATTTCTATGGGAACTACGGAGATCGAACAGCTCCGAATCCCTTATGAGGGTTCTTTCACGGAAGGAAGACTCAGTGGCGGCGGCGCATGGGTTATCCAGCCGGATTATGAGCTTAATGCCCAGGCTCTCCAGTATTTCATCTTTGGCACAGGGGAAGACCCCGGAATCGATGATGCTTACGGAATCGGTAATGACAAATTCATAGAAGGCTACTATCCGGAGAAGACGGAAGGTATATCGACTTATTAACAAAAAGGAGATCAGAAGAGAATGAAGCAGACAACACTATCATTGCTGGTTGACAATAATCCCGGTGTTCTCAGCAGGATTGCAGGATTGTTTACCCGCAGAAATTATAATATAGAAACTATCAGTGCCGGAAGAATGCAGGATGAGCGATTCACCAGAATAACGGTTCTCGTCACCGGTGATGATCAGATCCTGGAACAGATCCGATGCCAGATTGAGAAACTGGAGGAGGTACGTAAGATTATCGTTCTGGAAGACAAGACTTCGGTGTGCAGAGAATTACTGCTCGTCAAGGTTCTGGCAGGAAAGATGGAAAAACAGGATCTCATCGCCATAGCGGATGTATTCCGTGCCAAGATTGTGGATGTATCAACCGAGACATTGATGATGGAACTTACCGGAAACCAGAATAAGCTGGATGCTTTCTTGAATCTGCTGTCTGATTATGAAGTGGTAGAGTTGGTGAGGACCGGAGTAACAGGTCTTCAGAGAGGTATAGATGTGCTTCACTAACAGCCTGATCACTAAAAAATATGTATATTTAATTCATAATTATTCATATTTACTTGCTTTTCACGGCAAGGGAGAGTATGATACTATAATAAATGTTATAATCTAGGAGGAACGAACAATGGGAGCAAAGATTTTTTACCAGGAAGACTGTGATTTATCGTTATTAGACGGAAAGACGATCGCGATCATCGGCTATGGCAGCCAGGGTCACGCACACGCCCTCAACTTAAAGGATTCCGGATGTAATGTTATCATCGGTCTTTACGAGGGAAGTAAATCCTGGGCAAAAGCAGAAGCACAGGGCCTTAAGGTATATACAGCAGCTGAGGCAGCAAAACAGGCTGATATCATCATGATCCTCATCAATGATGAGAAACAGGCTAAACTCTACAAAGAAAGCATTGAGCCTAATCTTGAGGAAGGCAACATGCTGATGTTTGCCCATGGCTTCAATATTCATTTTGGATGCATCAAACCACCTGCATATGTAGATGTTACCATGATCGCTCCAAAGGGACCCGGACATACTGTTCGTTCTGAATATCAGGCTGGCAAGGGTGTTCCTTGTCTTGTAGCTGTGGAACAGGATTACACCGGTAAAGCACAGGATATTGCCCTGGCATATGGTCTTGGTATCGGCGGAGCAAGAGCAGGAGTCCTTGAGACTACTTTCCGTACAGAGACCGAGACAGACCTCTTCGGTGAGCAGGCTGTTCTTTGCGGCGGTGTATGCGCTCTGATGCAGGCAGGTTTCGAGACATTGGTAGAAGCAGGCTATGACGCACGTAACGCTTATTTTGAGTGTATTCATGAGATGAAACTTATCGTGGATCTGATCTATCAGTCCGGTTTCGCAGGAATGAGATATTCCATCTCCAACACTGCTGAGTACGGCGATTATGTGACAGGTCCTAAGATCATCACAGAAGAGACCAAGAAGAGCATGAAGAAGATCCTTGCAGATATCCAGGATGGAACATTCGCAAAAGACTTCTTACTGGATATGTCTGATGCAGGCGCACAGGTTCATTTCAAAGCTATGAGAAAACTTGCAGCTGAACATCCTGCTGAGAAGATCGGTGAGGAAGTTCGTAAGCTTTACAGCTGGAACGGAGAAGATAAACTCATCAACAACTGATAATATAAGATTCACATCTTTAGGGCTGTCTTATGGCAGCCCTTTTTTGTGGACTTTTTGTCAATAATGTGGTATCATATTATGATTTATTTTTTGATAATAAGCAATACAGGAGGCAGATATGCTCAAGAATAGTGATTACCATAATTATATACTGGAACAGCACAAGACGCTGGAAGAACTTCACGGTGAGGGCTATGTTCTTCGCCATAAAAAGACGGGTGCCAGGGTTCTTCTGGTGGAAAATGATGATAACAACAAGGTCTTTTCCATCGGTTTTCGGACTCCGCCCTCAGATGACACAGGTGTAGCCCATATCCTGGAGCATTCCGTCCTGTGTGGTTCCCGAAAATTCCCTTCCAAGGATCCCTTTGTTGAACTTGCCAAAGGATCTCTGAATACATTTTTAAATGCTATGACATACCCGGATAAAACGGTATATCCCATTGCCAGCTGTAATGCACAGGATTATCACAACCTGATGCACGTTTATCTGGACGCGGTGTTCTATCCCAATATCTATAAGAGAGACGAAATCCTGAAGCAGGAGGGATGGCATTATGAGATGGAAGGTCCGGACAAAGAACTGACTTTTAACGGTGTAGTTTATAATGAGATGAAGGGTGTGTTCTCCTCTCCCGAATCCGTTCTCGAGCGTATGATCGTTGCTTCCTTGCTCAAGGATACTCCTTATGCATTCGAGTCCGGCGGGGATCCCGATGCGATTCCCGGGTTGACCAGGGAGATGTTTCTGGAATTCCACAGTAGATATTATCATCCTTCCAACAGCTATATCTATCTTTACGGGGATGTTGACTTTGTCAAAGAGCTGGCTTTCATCGATCGGGAATACCTGAGTCATTTCGAGAAAAAGGACATCGATTCCAGGATTGCCATGCAGGAGCCATTCAGCGAGCCTGTTGTGGTTAAGGATACATATTCTGTGTCGGAAGACGGGGAGGAAGACGGTATCTTCCTGAGTTATAATGTCCTTGCCGGTGACAATGGTAACAATGAAGAGATGATGGCTCTTCAGATTCTTGATTATGTGCTCTTTGAGATGCCCGGAGCTCCCATAAAGAAGGAGCTGATTGAAAAAGGATTCGGTAAAGATGTGGAGAGCAGTTTTGAAAACGGAATCCAGCAGCCCACTTTCTCCATCATCGTTAAAAATGCAGCAGAGGGTAGAGAGGATGAGTTTATCCGTACCGTCGATGATCTCTTCAGGGACCAGGTGGAGAATGGAATTAATAAAAAGGCTATTCTCTCCACCATCAATACATTTGAGTTCCGGTATCGGGAAGCAGATTTCGGAAGGACACCAAAGGGATTGATTTATGGACTGACCTTCTTTAACACCTGGTTATATGACGATGAGAAAGCCTTGGATCTGGCGGAGTCGGTTCCGGTTCTGATGGCATTAAAAGAAAAAGTGGATCAGGGATATTTTGAGGAACTGATCTCTAAATATTTCCTGGATAATACGCACAAATCTTACGTCTCCCTCTATCCGGAAGCCGGTAAGAATGAGAAGCTTGAGAGGAAATTAAAAGAGCAGCTTGCCGCACTGAAGTCGACTCTGTCCGACAGACAGATTCATCTTCTTTCCGAGGATTCCAGGAAGCTGAAAGAATTTCAGGAAACCCCTTCAAGTCAGGAAGATCTGGAGAAGATTCCTCTCCTTGAGCTTGAGGATATCTCCAGGGATGTATGTCCTTACATGAATGAGGAGACGGATATCGCAGGACTTCCTGCAGTAATCCACAGATATGAGACAAACGGTATCTATTATTTTAATTTCTGTTTTGATATGTCCGAGTTGCCGGAAGAACTGATTCCTTATGCTACATTGTTGGTGGACATCTTCCGATATGTGGACACTGATCATTATACATATAATGAATTAGCCACGGAAATCGGACTGAAGATCGGGGGAGTCTCATTCTCCACAGGAATCATTCCTTTATTCTGGAAGAAAGAGGGTTACCGTCCGTTTTTCACGGTACGTGCAAAATGTCTGGAAGAACAGATTCCGGATGCATATAATCTGATCAAGGAGATTCTGTTCAACTCTCATCTGGATGATGGCAAGAGATTGAAGGAGATCATTTCCGAGATCACCACCAAGATGGAGACAAGAATTCCGGAAGCAGGTCATACCTACGCGGCCTACCGGGCATTGTCTTACGTACAGCCTATGTCTTGCTATAAAGAGATCGCCGAAGGAATCTCTTACTTCCATTTCCTGAAAGATCTGGACCGCAATTATGAAAAGAAGGTAAATGGTCTG
>CADBOX010000229.1 GCA_902796415.1 uncultured Lachnospiraceae bacterium | reverse complement strand
TTGATGCTACGCACAGTGTCCAAAAACCCGGGGGGAACGGGACCAGCTCCGGCGGAAACCGTGATTTTGTGGAATACCTGGCCAAAGCGGCGATTGCCGTGGGTGTGGATGGGTTATTTTTAGAGACCCACCCGGATCCGGACCAGGCAAAATCAGACGGGCCTAATATGGTCCCCCTGGATCAGATGGAAGAATTATTGAAAAAGCTTATCAGAGTGTACGAAGCAGTACAATAGGCAAGGATAGTAAGATGGATTATATCAGGGAAGCAAAAGTAATCTTTGAAAAAGAAATACTTGCACTGGAGAAGACAAAAGAGGCACTGGATGATCACTTCTCAGAGATAATTGAGTTGATCATTCACTGCCAGGGGAAACTGGTGCTGACAGGCATGGGGAAACCGGGACACATTGGAACCAAGATGGCAGCAACCTTTGCCAGTCTTGGGGTGCCATCCTTCTTCATGCACCCGGCGGAAGCCATGCATGGGGATCTGGGTATGGTAGAGAAGAAAGATGTGGTCATGCTTATGAGCTACAGTGGGGAGAGCGAGGAAGTGATACGGCTTTTGCCGGCGCTAAAAGAGATCGGATGCAGCAGAATCGCAGTTACCGGTAATCCGAAATCCACACTTGCCAAAGATTGCCCCTACCACTTTTATTTCCCCGAATTTGAAGAAGCCTGCTATATGCATCTGGCTCCAACCAGCAGTACAACATCACTGCTGGTACTTGGGGACGCGTTAGCGGTTGTATCATCTAAGGTAAAAAATTTTACAAAAGAAGATTTTGGATTATACCATCCGGCAGGAGCTCTGGGGAGAAAACTCCTGGTGAAAGTAAAGGACCTTATGCATACAGGCGAAGACAATACTGTTGTATATGAAGGGAGTACTCTGCGGAGCGCTATCATAGAGATGAGCTCAAAAGGACTCAGTATGGTTACCATCATGGATAAGGATCACCATCTGAAAGGGATTATAACGGATGGAGATCTGAGACGAATGTTGGAACGGGGTGTGGATGTCTATAATGTTGCGATCGATGATGTTATGACCAGAACACCCAAATATGTAGATTATCGTGAGATGGCCGTCAATGCTCTGCAGCAGATGAATGACATCAGAATAACCGGCATGCCGGTTGTGGATGAGGATAAAAAGGTTAACGGTTCTATTTTAATGCAGGATATCTTGAAAGCAGGAATTGTAAGATGAAGATAAAACTATTGGTGATGGATGTCGACGGGACATTAACTGACGGGAAGATCTATATGGGAGCAGACGGAGAGCTGATGAAAGCCTTCGATGCTAAAGACGGTTATGCCATCGCTCATATTTTGCCACAGTATGGAATCACTCCGGTGATCATAACCGGACGCAAATCCAAGATCATCATGCGGCGGGCCAAGGAATTGCATATCACAGACTTGTATCAGGGTGTGAAAGATAAACTGGCCCAATTAAAAGGAGTAGCTGAAAAATATGAAGCCGACAGCGCGGAGATTGCCTATATAGGGGATGACCTGAATGATCTGCCATGTATTGAGTATTGTGGTTTGACTGCCTGCCCCAGGGATGCGGTGGACCAGGTGAAGACAAAAGTGGACTATGTATGTGAGCAGGATGGCGGACAGGGTGCCGTGAGAGGATTTATCCAGTGGATCGTGGAAGAGTAAAACACTTTGATTATATTGATGTCTGTAAGGCAGTTGGAATCATCTGTGTGATCCTTGGACACACATACTACGGACCTCAAGTCTTATATAACCTGATATATTGTTTTCATATGCCGATTTTTTTCATTTTGTCAGGATATACCTATGACAAGAAGAAAAACAATGAATTAGGTTTTTCGAGGTTTGTAAGGAATAAAGCAAGGAGGTTGCTGATACCCTATATAGTGTTTGCCATTGTGAATCTGTTGATTCAAATAGTATGGAAAGCCTGCTATTTGAATGAGACGGTTGGCCTTGAATACATCAGGAGCAACCTGAAGGGAATTTTGTTCTGCTACAGCAGTATGCAATACATGCCGAACTGCAGTCCAATCTGGTTTTTGCTATGCCTTTTTATTGCCAATGTCATTTTTTATTTTC
>CADBOX010000228.1 GCA_902796415.1 uncultured Lachnospiraceae bacterium | reverse complement strand
GTATTCTGCTCTCCCCATAATCCGACAGGCCGGGTCTGGAAGAAGGAGGAACTGGAGCAGGCAGCCTCCATCTTTGAGGAAAACCAGGTTACTGTTGTCAGTGACGAGATATGGTCCGACCTCTTACTGCATGAAAATAAGCACATACCATTTCAAATGGTAAGTCCCTATGCAAGGGAGAATACAGTGGCCCTGTATGCACCAAGCAAAACGTTTAATCTGGCGGGATTGATCGGGAGTTATCATATCATCTATAATAAATCCATGCGGGAGAGGATACGGAGTCACTCAGAACGGACCCACTATAACAATATGAATGTCCTTTCCATGCATGCTTTGATCGGTGCCTACCAGGATACCGGTGAAGAATGGCTTCTGGAACTCCGAAAAGTCTTAAGCAGAAATGTAGACTACGCGGTTGCCTACATCCGGGATCATTTTGAGGGGGTGGAAGTAACCAAACCGGAAGCCACCTACATGTTATTTCTGGATGCGGGAGAATGGTGCAGGAATAACCATAAGAAGGTCGAAGACCTGCTTCATGCCGGATGGGATCTGGGAGTTGGCTGGCAGGATGGAGTGGCTTTCGGAGGGCCATCCCACATCAGAATGAACCTGGCTCTTCCCTTTGAGAGAGTACAGGAAGCATTAAAAAGATTAAGCCAGCATATTTTTACAGGGAGAATAGTGAGAAAGATATAAAAAAGCGGTCACATGACCGCTTTTATTTTTTAGATATTAATGTTTGTGATAGAAGCCATCCACCTCGTAGCGGGGTTCGCTGGTGAGGTTGACGCCCAGACGCTTGAAAGTCTGCTCATCCACGGAGGAGAGAAGTACTGTGGTATGTACTTCACATCCTTTCAGATGTGGAAGCTGAGCCAGTGCCAGTTCTGCCAGAGGATTGGTGGCGGCAGAAGAGGAGAGGGCAATCAGGATTTCATCCGTGTGAAGCCGGGGGTTCTTGCTTCCCAGATATTTTGTCTTCAGGCTCTGGATGGGTGCGATGGCTCCCGGAGAGATGAGTTTTACTTCATCATTGATGTTGGCCATGGTTTTCAAGGCATTCATCAGTGCCGCTGCAGAACAACCCAGAAGATCACTGGTCTTGCCGGTGACTATGGTTCCGTCAGGCAGTTCGATGGCGGCAGCAGGATGGCCTGTTTCCTTCTCTTTTTCCAAAGCAGCACCGATTACGGCACGGTCCCGGAAGGTTACGCCCGCCTGCTTCATCAGAATCTCCAGCTTGGACTTGTCGTCCCGGGTCTCCCCGTAACGTTTCATCTCACAGAGACATTTGCTATAGCGGCGGATGATCTCCTGACGGGAAGCCTGACAGCAGACCTCGTCATCGATGATACAGTTGCCTGCCATGTTGACGCCCATATCCGTGGGGGATTTATAGGGGCTGGTGCCGGCGATCAGTTCGAACATGGCATTCACCACGGGGAACACTTCGATGTCACGGTTATAGTTAACTGTGGTGACTCCATAGGCTTCCAGGTGGAAGGGATCGATCATATTCACATCGTTTAAGTCCGCGGTGGCAGCCTCATAAGCGAGGTTCACAGGATGCTTCAAAGGAAGGTTCCAGATAGGGAAGGTCTCGAATTTGGCATAGCCTGCCTTCACACCACGTTTGTATTCATGATAGAGCTGGGAGAGACATGTCGCCATCTTTCCGCTGCCGGGGCCCGGTGCGGTGATGACTACCAGAGGTTTCTTGGTTTCAATGTATTCATTCCGTCCATAGCCTTCGTCGCTGACGATTCGGGACACCTCGGAAGGATATCCGGGGATACTGTAGTGGAGATAAGCTTTGATCCCCAATTCTGCCAGACGCTTCTGGAATTGTTCTGCAGATGGCTGTTTTCCGTATTTTGTAATACAGACGCTTCCCACGTAGAGGCCAAATCCCTGGAAGACGTCGATGAGTCTCAGCACGTCCAGATCATAGGTGATACCATAGTCTCCCCGGACTTTATTATTTTCGATATCTTCCGCACTGATGACGATGACGATCTCTGCCTGCTCTTTCAGCTGAAGGAGCATCTGCAGTTTGGAATCCGGCTGGAATCCCGGCAGGACCCTGGAAGCATGATAGTCATCGAACAGTTTTCCTCCAAACTCAAGATAGAGTTTATTATCAAAAGTCTTGATCCGTTCCAGGATATGCTCCGACTGCATCTTCAGATATTTTTCATTACTAAAACCAATCTTCATACTTTCTCCCTCTTCGTTCATTTCTAGTTCATATAGAATCATCCTATTAGATAAACACAGGATTCTGTATCAGAAATTTAAACAATCACATCTGATATCATACCACAAAACAGGCCGTTCGGGTACAAGAATATAAAAAAATGAAAAGGCTTCCGTATATTGGAAGCCTGTCTGTCT
>CADBOX010000227.1 GCA_902796415.1 uncultured Lachnospiraceae bacterium | reverse complement strand
TCTGGTCATACTCCTTTTCCAGTTCACTAATCCGACTCATCAGCGCATTCACCTCCTCATCCTTCCACGAGGGATCAATGCCCTTAGGCTTCTCTACCAGCTCATCATACTCTTTGATGACCTCTTCAATCGCACGTTCGCTGTTGTTTACTTCGTTCTTCATAATCATGAAATTTTTAATGTTTCTGCTTACAAAGATAGTATTATGAAAACACAAGCATCTTCATCTCATATGTATAAAACAATTCCGGCCCAGACCCTCAGCGATCTGAGCCGGAATTGAGTCTTATTTATACGTATCGGGCATCCCGACGAGGAAAAGACATCACCACAATTCTGTATATCCCCTCATTTTTTTGATTGTTTGTAGGGAATATAGTAACTAAAAAGGAAGGTTATCTGGGCTTGCATCGGGATAAGATTGTTGTTCATTGATTTCTGTTTTTGATTCTTCTTTCTCCTCAATTGAACAATCTGTTTCCAATTCTCCATACTTGTAATCATAGTAACTGTAAGGACTATCAACCAACTCCATTGTGTCGACATCTAAAAAAAGATAGCGTGAATACATATTACGTTCAGGATCAGTGAAGTCTGGAAATAATTCAACGACATCATCATATTTTAGTGTCAGATCTTCACATTCTGCACACATTCCAATCACTTTCAGTATTGCGGTTTTGTCGTCTGTGTATTTGACTACAGTCTCAACAGGGAAACTATATATCTCATCACCAAAATCATAGTCAAAATGATCTCCTACTTTTACTAAATCATCCATAATTGTTAAATTGAATTTGTTACTATACTCGTGTGAACAACAAACATTGGAAACCTTTTTCCAGGAACTAGTAGAATGTCAACCTTCCATGGTTCTACAAAGGGAAGCCCACGACTCCACCCATGCCTGATCATCCCGACCTCAGGCAGGAATATGCATTTTTCCTTTCCTTGCAGCTTACGGTATCGCTCCTTTATCTCATCCCTCATGGTAAACTCAAAGCGGTGCCTTCCCTTTTTCTCCTTGCACTCGTTGCTTTCATAGAAGGTGTTCAATAGATTACTGCAGATAAAAACACTCTGTTCATCCCTCCATCCTCTCCTTAGTCGAGTGTCTTTATCTTTGGGAATATTTGCATCAACACCTACAACCAAACAACACCGATGTCCTGTATTAAACGAATACATATATACTGAAGTTATGCAGTCGCCCTCATCCTCCGATATTTCCTTCTTACTTTCCAAAGCAGACAGTATGTCGGCACTTATATCCCAATTAATTTTATTGCGGTTATAGTTTCTGTATTCCCATAGATTATATTCCTCATCCATATACATGTGGCGCTTTCCACTCTGAACAGTTCTGTCCATAGCCACAGCCATCAAATAGCCATGATCTTCAGTATGGACCCCTAAATGCTGAGTCCTACTTTCTCTGAATCGCACCTTATTCCAAGCTGTACTCGAAGCGAAATGGTCAGCATCTAAAATAATACCGTGCAATGCCTCGTATTCGTCTATTTCATCTTGATTCGTGGAACGAAACGACTTATTACGTTTGTTATGATAACGAACAACCATTCTTTCAACTTCTGTCCCCACATTGAGATTCTTCATCATCCAATACGACTTAGGTCCGTGTCTGTGTGACACATCATCACCCTTATTTGTTTTCACAATCACGCTCATGTCGCAAAGGTCATGCAACAGGCAAACAATTGCCAATTTCTCGTCTGTCGCATATTTCGCGATTTTGGAGTCTTTTGATTTCCTCTGATCTCTCAAAGCCTTTGCCATGAGATATACTGCCCATGAGTGTTGAGCTGTTCCACCTCTCCAATGGTCGTGAGAACTACAACGTGCATCATAGAAACAGCACTTTTCCATATACTGAAGCATCTTGTCAATATTAGGCACCTTTGTATTCCTGAGTGTATCAGTTATCAGCTTTTTTATAATCATAACATCTCGTATATATAAAACTATTTTATGTTAGATTCGTGAATCCTGAGGAAAGACACAAGATTTTTTGCCTCTTTTGCTTTCTCAACGCACCACTGATATGACTGATCTTTCGGTTCTACCTTTCCTAAGTAGCATTGGATTCTTCCCGTGTTTGCTCCGCTTGGATGAGCGATACCTGCGACAAAACCTTCTATTTTTTTCTCATCTTGTAGCTTTTTCAACACATCATATACTCCAGGACCGCAAGCCACATATAGCACAGGGTTCTCATACCTGCCACAGTTCTTCACGAAGCCCTCTTCCAGCATCCTTGTCAGCTTTTCCGACTTCGCAATCTTTTGAGCATGCCTGAACATCTCCTTCATGCCATCCTTCTTCAGTTCGTAGGTCGCTTCAACCAAAAGCGACGTCATGTCCACCTTGTCGAAGTCCTCCTCCCACAGCGTGCTGCATGATTCGATGCCCAGCAGTCTGTTCACGCCTATGAAGTTTAGCATGTTCACAAGGTTTGGTCTCATGCTGCCAGCAAAGGCATTTCTGCGTTTAATCTCCCTCTTATCTAATTCTTTTCGCTCACCCTTTAGTTGTGAGTTACCCGGTGTGATACCAACTATCACCACCTCTGCCTTCGGATTCACATAGTCGAATCCCGTAGGCTCAAAAACGTATTTGTTATCAATATTTATCCTTTAGTTTTGCAGTCGGAAACTTAGAGTCCCCGAACTCTTAATTATCCTTAATGGTGAAATATGCGTCAGTAT
>CADBOX010000226.1 GCA_902796415.1 uncultured Lachnospiraceae bacterium | reverse complement strand
TTTGACGAGAGCCTGACCTATTCCGGATCCGGGAAAGTCGCCGACGGTCTGGACAGCATTTTCAGGAATCTGGGCTCAGACGGATCCGCGAGCGAGTAGGGAAAGGCTGGGAAAGGAATATAAAAGAACGGATGCTTTGCTTCCCGGATAAGGGAAAAACTGATTAATAACGTCATACAGCTATAAAATCAGCCTTTGTATATTTTTCAATTACTTTATCATTACAATCCCCAGAGCTGCCATCTCTGATTCAAAACGGAGAATCACATCCAGGAATGATCTGCTTACTACAGAAAAAATGTTCTATTCTGAAACCGTATGTTCTTTTCATGGAGCGAAAAATCAAGGATCTTACTGCAGAAGAAAGAAAAAAGACGGATGAACACAGAGCAGACAGTCTGGAAGGAATGCTGGTCTTGAAAGGATACCCTCTTCTTGATAGGTGGCAGAACGTTTGAGAGCGCTGTAAAATATGTTAGTTATCATAAGCAATCTCTTATGAATTACCTTGAAGCCAGCAAGTACGCAATTTCCTATAACAGTGTAGAGGGAAAAGCAAAAGACTACGTCACATCCAGAAAGAGTTATATGTTCCACAATAAAGAGGATGGGGCGAAAGTAAGCATAAAGGTTCTCAGCATTATATTACTGTTAATGCCAGAGAATGATTTTATACAAGGACATTGTCAGGGTCGAGAAATATATATACCTAAGAATACAAGGAAGCTACCGGTTAAAGCTGCAACTTCCCCCAATTCCGTTTCAAAATCTCTGAACAGGTAATTATTGATCACTTAAGATACACCATGCACTACTGTATGTCAGAGAATATTTAATTGCCTTCTGGCTCCACAAATGTTGTTCTACAAAAGGTCTTGGTTTATAGAATTTGACCAAGACCTTCTGTAATTCCCAAAAAACATAGTAGGCAAGTTATGTCTCTGCGGTTTGAAGAACTTGGTTTAGGGACTTTTGCATGCCATTAATTTTTATTGTAAATAAATACAACCTTGATACCCATCTTTTCTGTTCTGAAAATCATTATATGACATTGCCTGTAATACACCGTCTCCAGATGATTTGCCTCGCCAATTTGCTTCTGTAAAGTACACTGTACCAGAAGCGTTATCATAGTATTCAATATAGGCTACATGGCCATAACTTCCACCATTCCAGCAGGCAATAGAATTACTTCTAGGTTCTGTGCCTGTGTCAAAACCCTTATTTTGAGCGGAATTAAACCATTTATTTGCATTTCCACCAATGCCAGTTAATGCTCCAATTTTTTCGTAGGCCCTGTTTCGAACATACCAGACACATTGCCCCTTGATTCCGCTGAAACCATCAATATCAGTTCTATACGATGATAAATCTGCAATCACATTTCCGATATTATTGACATACCAAGAAAGTTCAGTGTCTTCATTATTTGGATTATTAACGGAGGATCTCGATAAAGACTTAAACAAAAATTTTTGAGCATCAGAGTTACTCTCTTCATTAACGCAAATATTGGTGCAGTCAGCAGTCGACCCTCCACATACCTCTAGAAAATAGCCAAGCTTGTTTTTTAGATAATATTTTTTAGATTCTCCGCTGTCCATGACTTCCCAGAGCTGAGCATCACTATAATTAATTGTGAAAAGCTGTACGTTCACTTCGCTTCCTGAAATTCCTCCCTGTACATCCAAGGCTTTACCAGAATCAGTGTTAACAATCACATAATAATTGCCTACTGGTATCAACTCAAATCTCTGATTCAGACCGCCATGTTCGGAATAGAGTAGAATATTTGTACCATCTGCGTGGGAACCCGAATCTACATCTATGACTTTATTGATATCTAGTGCTGAATGAATCGAGACAATAATGGTATTGGCATCTTCGTATATTTCTGTAGAATCTACCCAACCCATTTTATATCCAGCAGGAACTGGATAAATTAATTGTGTGCGTCCGTGCATTTTTGTAAGGACGTAGCACAGATCTCCTTCCTCGAGGTAGCCCAATCGCTCATTCCCAATCGGATTTTTATACGTTGTGACTTTGCGTGTTGCTGTAATTGTAGGAAAATCAGACCATGCTATGTCTGCAGTTGTAAAACACTCGCGCTCGAAATATTCTCCATGCCTCCCTGAGGCAGTCGGATAGACCACATAGACAAAGGAATCATTAATCTCAGTGATGTAACATTCATCACCAGGATCTATGTACCGGTTATTCGCACTTACTGCATAGGTACGGTTAGAAGAATCGAGGGGATAGCAGATGATATATGTATCAGAGTTAATGCTTGGAAGAGTTGAAGCCGAAACGACACCTGCTGCTGATAACAGGAGTAGGATGCTAAATAATATACTGAAAAATATCTTGTTAATACTATGCATCGTGAAACTCCTTTCTTATTCTCTATACGTTATGGTAGAGGTTGATTGTTGAAAGTGGTGCCCGCCTCTATGAATTTTACGCGTTACACTAATTTGCAGTGAATGCATGGAGGCGGGCAAAAACTTCTCCATTATAGTAAAATTAAGACATCATAACAGGATAATAGTTGTAGTATGTTTTTCCTTGTTATTTCACCCTTTGAAATGATAATATCCCAATTCGATATATGCACGATCACTGGGATCATCACCAAATGTATGATCATCTATAGTAGCCGCAACGTCGCCTCCATATAACAACAGTGAACAATCAAAATGCCAGATTTTCCCAAAATGGGCATAAAGCATATTACCCAGTTGCTCAGGTGTAATAAGCATATTGTTGTATTTGATAATGCCATCGTTTGTAATCCAAGCGATATTTTCGAAGAAACTACCCCATGAATCCTTTGTTTTGATATCGTATTTTTTTTCTTTTCCAACTAATTCGGCAAATTGAGCAATGGTCACTGGAAGACTATTAGCTCTCCACCAAAATTCATTAAAATCTGCGGATACGTTCTTGTCTACAGCTGAGGTGATTTCATTTGAATAGTCTAAATAGTCAATTCTCCATTTTTGATTAGTTCCGCCATTTTTCGGATAGACTTGAATATTAGTTCCATTAATAGACGAGCCGCCCTGTGCATCCAAATATAAATCACCCAATGCACTTTTTATATAATAGTATCCGTCACCTGCGTCTATAAATTCCCATCGCTGGTTCGTATCATAATTACAATCCCAGAGTTGTACATTTGTTTCTGGAAGTGCTTTTGCATCTTTGACATCGAGTTCTTTGTTAGTCCCTAATTTTTCAATAAAGAAATGAGATGTATCTTTATATCGCCATATCAAATATGTATTAGCTGCGTTTGCATTTCCAGACCATAACTGTATATTGGTGCCATTTTCTTCATTAGCATTTTCAATATCCAACTTCACATTGTCATCCAGGGCTGATGAAATTGTGCAGATACCTTCTCTCATCTGGATGTGCAGCTTGAATTTTTGGCTATCTGATGAATTAAATGAGTATAACTGAAGGTTGGATCCGTTTTTCGCAGAAACATCCGCGACCTGTAGAAAATTACCTATTTTACTTTTTATGTAGTAAAAGCCGTTTCCGGCGGCATAGAACTTAAACTTCTGATTGTCAGAATTGAAATTTTCCCATTGTTGTATATTTGCTCCTGGGGCATTGTTGGCATCTTGAACATCAAGAACCTTGGCAGAGTTTACATTCCATATACTGTACCAACCATCGCTATCCCTGACAATTGAAAATGTTTGTGCTTTAGAATCTGCATACAGTTCCCATATTTGAACATTCGCACCAGAGTCTATTGAAGCGTCACACACATCAATGCCGTGAATAGTTGATAGTGCGGATGAAAGGGTGTAAATTCCATCAGGTATGTTCTTTTCTATCAACTTTTCTTCCGAAATGTTTTCTTCCAAATTATTGTTTTCGGCATTAGTCTCTACCAATGATTTGAAGAGGAATTTCTGCTCATCGGAGTTTTTTTCATCATTCACCTCAATATTGGTACAGTCGGAAGTCGATCCACCACACACACTCAAGAAATAGCCGAGCTTATTCCTGAGATAATATTTCTTGGGTTCTCCGGTGTCTATGGCTTCCCAGAGCTGAGAATCACTATAATTAACTGTGTAAAGCTGTACGTTGACTTCGCTTCCAGAGACGTCACTCTGAACATCCAGAGCCTTACCAGAGTCAGTGTTAACAATCACGAAATAGTTGTCAATCGGTATCAACTCGAATCTCTGGTTCAGACCGCCATGTTCTGAATATAGTAAAATGTTTGTACCATCCATGTGGGAACCTGAATCTACGTCTATAACTTTGTTGGTATCTAGTGCTGAGTGGATTGATAAAATCATGGCATTGGCACCGTCATATATCTCTGAGGAATCTACCCAACCCATTTTATACCCGGTGGGAACTTGATAAATCAGTTGTGTACGTCCATGTGTTTTTGTGAGGATGTAGCACAAATCGCCTTCTTCGAGGTAGCCTAGCCGATCATCCCCCAGAGCGTTTCGATACGTGGTGATTTTACGTATTGCTGTAATTGTAGGGTGGTTGCCTATTGCTATATTTGCAGTAGTAAACATCTCGCGTTCAAAGGTTTCCCCATGTCGGCCGGACGGTGTCGGATAATCCACATAGACATGGTCACCACTGATCGCTGTGATGTGGCATTCATCACCAGGTTCTATGTAACGATTTTCGGCACTTACGGCATAGGTGCGGTTGGTAGAATCAAGAGGATAACAGATAATAGGTGAATCCTCGCTTATGTACGGAAGATTTGAAGCCGAGACAATTCCTGCTGTTGATATCAGAAGGAGAGTACCTACAAAAATACTGATAAATAGTTTATTGAAATAATTCATGATGAAAATCCTTTCTTTTGCTACATTAATGTAAGTACATAAGGATAATATCTAAAAAATCCTTATTTGACTGCGTTTTGCGCCGCCGAGCGGACACCGGTGCGTTTGCCAGCGGACACTCGGCGGCGACAACGGACAGCACTTTAATCAGTCACT
>CADBOX010000225.1 GCA_902796415.1 uncultured Lachnospiraceae bacterium | reverse complement strand
GGAATAGAGCCATAAAACTCTGTATTCTGTGATGATAATATTACATTTTTGCTTTTATACACCTCATCGAGGGTGTATTCTGATGGTTGATTCCAAAAGTATTCCCAGCAGTTGGTGGTCCCGTTAACCGGAAAATCTTCACCATGCGGAAAGGGACCATAATTCTGCCAATCCACAACAGGAATCCAGCCATTGTCAATCGCATGAGACAAATGCTGCAGATTTCTATAATAGTGAAACAGAAGGTTGGAAATAGTAGTGGCCAGTTCATTTGTCTTCATAAAATAATAAGGGCGAATAACAAAAAAAGTTTTATCCGGATTCTTATCACCAAAACTCTCTCTCTTTTCTGCGCCTTTTATTAACATTTCATTTGCCAGCGCAGCACGTTTAACAGCATGTTTCACACCCATTTTCTCTCGGACCACATCATTGAAAATCTGTCCAAATATATATTTATAGCTTCTATACCGAGAGGGCGAAATCATAATAAATATACTCTTTACCAGGGCTATCAGAAGAGAAACCGGCAAAACAATAGGAAGGAAAAGAATATGCCAGAACACCCTGAGTTCAATATTGGAAGTGGCAGCCGCCTTAATTTCTGAAATTCTGTCAGCGATACCATCATGCCATTTTGCGGGAAATATCGCATATACTATGATAGTAAATAATTTAATGATGATATTATATCCCTCCATTATCGCAACACCGTTCCTTCCATTAATAGAGTAATGACACTAAGTCGATTTCTGATTCAATACTTCGATAATAAGATAATAGTTTTCGAACGGAATCATCGAGCCCCTCAATTACAAGATTCTCATACTCATCCTTCAGCCTTGAGATATCTGCTGTATACTCATTTCCAAATCCATCCTTGCAAACAATAATAGGAATATCTTTCCTGCTCAATCTCTTAACAGTTTCAGCTATTGTAACCAAATCTACTTTTCTCCCACTGGCAATATTATATGTGTGATACCTTGGCTTATGCTCTATGAACCACTGTATAATCCGGCAAAAATCATCAATATATAGATAGTCAAAAATAACATTTTGCCGGATTGTGATTGGGAGCCCTTTAATTGCCTTGCAGCATGCACCTGAGATAAATGTCGTACGCCAGTTTTCATACTTTCCAAAAAGACCATACAGGCGGAGATTAAAAATATTATCACTGTTTTCGATGTTTCGTCCGATCACATACTTCGCAAACCCATAGTCATTCGCCGGGACTCCGTTTGGGTAAGCATCTTCCTTCGCAGAACAGATATCCATTCGTTTGTCCAGTTCGGCTCCCGATCCGAAATAAAGCATTTTCCCATAATATGCATGATATTTTTCAAGATTGAAAAACATCCTGAGATCCTGCTCCAACTCCGTTCCCGGACTATCATTTTGATAATATTTAGGGTTCCTGCATACTGCTGCATCAATAACAACATCCGGTTTATGTGTGCAAAGGTAATCCTCTACTTGTTTTTCTGCCAGCAGGTCCAATTCTGCATGGCTCGGACACAGAAGTTCGTAAGCTTCTAACCTCTCCAGGTATTCCTTCAGATTTCTTCCTACAAATCCGGTCACTCCAAGAATAAGAATTTTGTTTTTCTTTGTCACCATACACAGTACCCTCAATATCTCCCTGAGAATTTTCCTCTGTCTATAACCTCAAGCTGCTCATAACGGCCACCGTTTCTTACGACCGCGTATCGAAAGCCGCTTGTGATGGATCCGATCAGTGCATTACATTGCGAAAGTAATTCCATTTCGGTCAGATAGTCCAATGCAGTTTGATAGCCATTCCCGGGTGCATACAGACTTTTCTGCGAATCTTCAAGAAACTCAGTGCCAAGGGCAGCGCGGCGTCTTTGAAAGACGATGAGTTTATCTCCAAAGGCTTCCTTGAAAAATTTAACAGCATGTTCTGTATCACAGGCCAGGAGAACAATATCCATATTCCATTCACGCAGTCTCAACTGAACAATTTGAATCAATTCTTCAATTTCGGGTTGAATGGGATGCCCTTTCCCATGTTCTTCCGATGCTTTTGCGTGCCCGCCAATCCTCACGTTCACACCTAATATGCGTTTTCCGGGAGGGAATGTCTTTTTGACTGCTTCGGCTACATGCTCCTTCATAAAATCATTCAGCTGTGCACATTCTGATAAGTCATGAAAGAAGCTTACAGTCTCCCTGTTCTGATAATTGGCCGGATCATAGGACATATCCCATTCCCAAAACCAATTCTGTTTAGACAAAACCACATTCCGACTTCTGTAGGCAGATTCCAATGAAATGCCACCTGGCTGTTTCCAGAAGAATTCCCATGGATTGGTCGTTCCATTTACTGGTTCATCCTGGCTGTTGTACACAGGATAATTCAACTCATCAACTACGGGTATCCAGTCCTTGTCTCGTGCATACTGCATATGTGAAAGGACATAAAAGTAATTGGCGAGCAGGTTATATACCGGGCCAATATAAAAGGGGGATTTCTCTGCTATGCTGCGGATTATATATATTGTTTTTCCTTCGTTCTCTGTTCCGAAGCTTCTTTTCTGCTCCCTTGTCAGAATGTGATAGCATATATTCTTTATTGCATCCTTAAAGCTGTGCTTCTTAAATTGCTCAAAAAATTTACCTAAATTCTTCTTTAGTCCCATTTTTTCCACGGTGCTTTCCCGGTGTTCCACATTTCTTCAAGCCTATCGCGTTCTTTTTTTGTGTCCATACATTGCCAGAAGCCCGTGTGCATATAGGAAGACAGTTGATTTTCCGCAACCAGTCTCCGGATTGGCTCCTGCTCAAAAATAGTATTGTCATTCTCTAAATAAGAAAATATCTCTGGTTCCAATACCATATAGCCGGCATTGATTGGTTCAGCATCGTTTTTTGATTTTTCCCGAAAGGATCTGACCGCCCCATTTTCAATCTCCAGCACGCCAAAACGCTGTTCAACTTTTACAGCTGTCAGGGTTGCCAGTTTTCCTCTACGAATATGAAAATCCAACAATTCCTGTATGTTGACATCGCAGACACCATCTCCATATGTCATGAAGAACCGCTCATCCCCTATATATTTCTGGATTCGCTTGATACGACCGCCTGTCATGGTATAATAGCCGGTATCAACAACCGTGACTTTCCAAGGTTCAGTCTTTTGGTCATGGATCGTCATTGCATTTCCATTTGAAAAATCAAAAGTGACATCACAAGTTTGCAGGTAATAATCTGCAAACCATTCTTTTACCATGTGCTGCTTATACCCTGCACAAATGATAAAATCATTAAATCCATAGTAGGAAAATTCCTTCATGATATGCCATATAATAGGCATTCCGCCGATCTCTATCATTGGTTTTGGCTTGAACTGACTTGCCTCGCTAATACGCGTCCCCAGCCCTCCTGCCAGCAAAACAACTTTCATCTCTTTCCTCTTTCTGTTTGCCTGATTACTTTCCTTCTATAATGACGGTATTTTCTCTCATAAAGCCATACATAATGTATGCTTCTCAATTTCTGCCTGCTGCGCACCTTCTTTCGCGTAGGCGCTGTTTACGTTTTTCTCTCCTTCACATATTCAATCTCCGGATGAAAACGGAAGCCGGCTGCGGTCCCGCTGAAGATCTTACCCAATCGTTTCAGTTTATGGTCTTTAGATTTGGTGACTACCCTGACACAATGAATGGATAGACGTCCGCATTCATAGAGAAAACCTCGCAGACCTTCCCGGCGGTACAGAAAAACATCATTTCTGTACAGATAGTAGAAGCGGTCCAGCCGGTCAGGAGTGTCGCTGGAAATGTCTGCCTTTATATTCAAATTTGATTTATGTACTACCACGCTGTCGGTCACCAGATAGCAGGGGTATTTGCGGGAGATTCGTCTGGTGAATTCCCAGTCGTCTGTCCAGATGAAAAATTCCTTGATGGGAAGCCCCAGTTCGCGGACCACATCCGTCCGGAGCAGGAGGGATACAAAGGAAGCCATGACAACAGGCTGAACCTGCCCTTTGGAGAAATTCGAGACATTCACAGTCAGTTTTGCCCTCTGCACATTCATTTTGCATACGCTCCCATCCTTCCACAGCACCTTGCTGGTAAGGAAGCCGTAGGGGTGTTTGGGTTCATGCTTCAGGAGAGCCGCCAGGGCGCCGGGCTTTGGCATGCAGTCGTCG
>CADBOX010000224.1 GCA_902796415.1 uncultured Lachnospiraceae bacterium | reverse complement strand
CTGCCTGCAAGATGCGCCGCAAAGATGCAGATTCCTCTGTCCTGCAATCTTCCTATGGCGTCCCTGAGGTCCTCCACAATCACAAAGGGAACCCGGAAAACAGTCCCCATGGTGGAGCGGATCACTTTGGGATTGTAGGGATCCACCGTATCCCGGTTCATGATAATCCCGGTCACACCTGCCCCTTCAGCTGTCCGGAAAATAGTACCCAGATTCCCGGGGTCCTGAAGGCTTTCCAGAAGAAGGAAGAGAGGTTTTTCCTCCAAAGCAAGCATATGATCCAGGGTCATGGTATCTTGTCTCACTACAGCCAGCACGCCTTGTGGAGTCTTGGTGTCCGAAATGTGACGGCAGACTGATTCAGAGACAACTTCATAAGAATACCTGGACAATTTCTCCCTGTATTTCTTTTCGAAATCTTCCGTAACGTAAACTTCTTTCAGCCGATCCGCGGGCACTTCGAAAAACATCCTGGGACCTTCCACCAGAAAGGATTCCTGTTCCTTTCTCGCTTTGGCACTTTTCTTCAGTCTGACAATATTCTTGATCTTTGGATTTGTACTGCTGCTGATCATCTCTGTCACCCATACATTCTCTTCAGGATAAGAAAAATGTGGTCCACGATATCCGCCTCTGTCTCTTTATAATTGTTTACTATCCACTCCAGAGTATATTGCGTAATTCCGAGAGTCATGAACTTCTGGATGAATTCTTCATCCATCCTCTCCCCTTCGTCCAGAGCAAACACGTTTGACTCGTATGCCTGGGCCATACATCTTTCTATGATCGGGTAGATAGCCTCCCTCAGGTAATACCCGTCCACATTTGAGATGATATTCTTGATGATAACCCGATTGTCCTTCATCCACCTCAGAAGCAGCTTCATGCATTGATTCCATGGAAGATGCTCATCAAAACTGACCTTCTTGATGAATTCATACTCAAAAGCTCTTCCCATCAGATCATACACATTATCGAAATGATAATAAAAGGTCTGCCGATTCACTCCGGAACGGGAGGCGATCATCTGTATCGTGATCTTTGGAAATGGGTATTTTTTCAGTAATTCTATAAAGGATTCACAAAGCAGAATCTCCGTCTTCTGTTTCATCTCTTTCCTCTCTTCATACAGATCCGTTCGTTGTCATCTAAGGGTTATCTTGATGGACGGCGTTCCCAACTCGGTAAAACCATCCCTGTCTTTGATATGAATCTTCACTTCATGTTCTCCCTCTTCCACCCCGGAGAGATTGATCCATGGATCGAAATCAGTTACTTTGGCACTGTTAACCTCAGATTCAGCTCCCTCGATATCCATATAATACTTGTTAGATGCATCGTAAGTCACAGTATAACCGGAATTATTTTTTACTTTCAGATCATTATTTTCGAAATAAATTCTACGGGTGATAATCTTTTCAATCTTTGCACTGATCTTGATGGAAGTGGTACTCTCAGCCAGGATGACCCCCTTCGGGAAAGTGGTGGAATCGATATCGATGTTCTGTTCATAATTCGAGTTGAGTCCTTCCAGGGAAACCTCCCCGAGATCCACGGATTCCAGGTCATCATAGACTTCGTCGGAAGCCGCCACTTTTATGGTCTTGGGTTCATAATCGAATTCGGTGATGACATAACCGGATTCCGGTTCGCCATAATAACCAAGCTTCACCTTCACGTCCTTAGTCTTCCACAAGATGACAGACACATTTACAGCGGAAGCAGACATCTCAATCTGGGAACTTTCAATCGTATCACCATTTTCATCATATAACACCGGCTTCGCAGAAACCGTGATATTTTCTTTGATATTATCCATCTCCACGATTGCCCGGATCTCCTTGGCTTTCTCCATCAGATTTTCGGGACCTGTAACTCGGATGAGATTTGGGGTGGTAGTGCATTCCCCTATATAATATCCATCTGCAACATTGCCGTTCACTGTGGCATTCACCGGCAGATTGACACTGACGATCTCATCCTTCTCGATCTTCATGGTATTCACACTGCCAAGATTTATCTCCAGCTGATCCTGAAACTTGTTGCAAGTCACATCGATGGGTATGGCATCCGTGAGGGACAGCTTGGAAAAATCGGCAACCACATTGAAGTCCTCGATGCTAAGGGTATTGAGAATACTTTTCTTCCCCTTCACCGAAAATGATACATTATCTCCTTCCAGGATCTTATAGGCATATCCGTTATCTGTCAGCGCATTTTCATTTTCCACCTGAACCGCGACATCAGTAAAATGTTTTGTGATCACCGGGTCATTGGTGTTGGTCACCAACAGCCAGATCAAAAAAGCAATCCCGACAGAAAGGATCTTCATACCGATATTTCTATTCTTCTTTTTTTCCTCTTTCATTGCGAAGCAAACCTTTCCATTTCGTAAATATCGAATCGCCGGTCTCTGTGGTTCCTCTTTCCCGGTAGAGATGCTCCAGGCTCTCAAGCAGAACTTCCTTGTTTTCGCACTCAGTCAGCCTTCCTTCACTCGCGATGCTGACCTTGCCTGTCTCCTCGGATACGATGACTGTGATACTGTCAGAAATCTCACTGATACCCACAGCAGCCCTGTGGCGTGTTCCAAGTTCTTTTGCGATGTTCATATTCTCACTTAAAGGCAGATAACAGGTCGCCGCCACGATACGGTTTCCACGGACAATGACTGCCCCATCATGAAGTGGTGTATTATGCTCGAAGATATTGATGATCAGCTGACTGCTCACCACACCGTCTATATGGATCCCTGTTCTTTCGTACTCACCCAGGGTGACCGCACGCTCGATTACAATCAGAGCACCGGTTTTAACCCTTGACATTTCAAAGGAAGCCTTCACGATCTCCTTGGCGACCTTCTCCGTAAACATAGCCTCCTCCCCACTGTTCATGGACAGGGAGAAGAAATTAAAATTGGAGAAGAAATCGGCACGTCCCAGCTTCTCCAAAGCCCGTCTCAGCTCCGGCTGGAAGATGATCAGCGCAGCGGTGATACCTACACTGAAAGAGTTTACCAAAAGCCATAGGATAGTGTTCAGCTGGAATATGGCAGCGAACAAGGCAAATACCAGCAGAAACAGGATTCCCTTGAACAAAGTCCATGCCCTGGTATACTGTACCCAGCGCATAACCTGGTAGACAATCATGCTGATGATAATAATCTCCAGGATATCTGTAAACCCGATATTGGGCAAAGACAACCAATATAAATATTTTTCAAATAATTTCTGGAGAGACTCAATATGCATTCAATTCAGCTCCGTTCTGTCTGTTCCTCTGAGATTGCTTCCTCCCCGGAGGATGTAGGGTTCTCCGGTTCTTTCTCAGTCTTATCTGCATCTTTTTCCGACGTATCAGAAGATTTGCTTTCTTCTGTCTCCGACGGTTCGGAAGATATCGTTTCCAGTCCCTCCGATATTTCGGCAGATTCCCCTTCTTCTGTCTTGGTTGACTCGTCAGGAAGTTGGGTATTCTGGTCTTCTTCATAGAGGGATTCGTTCATATTTTTAACATTGGGCTCCGGCTGGGATACTTTAAGCTTGGGTACCGCTTTCACATAATAGATGTATTCCTCATCCTCGAACACGGTTTTCTCTGCGCGGCTCACATCCCCTATGCCCCGGAAGAATTCCACCGTCAGGCACAGGAGCAGACCGACTACAGCTTCCACGATCACAAGCCAGACGGTCACGTCAATATCACAATACATGCAGCCCACAAGAACAAGACATACCATGGCGGTATTGCCGATTGTTCCTGCCACCAGCCAGGCTCTCTCGTAAAAAGCTTTTCGAAGAAGGCTGGTGATCAGTATGGTGGCACATACGCTGATGATCATCACCATGAACAGTTTGTTGGATGAGATGGATTTGGCCACTTGCTGCAAACCGATACCGACCCCGGAGGCATCCGTTCCACCAAGCACCAGACTCGCATCTTTGATGCTCAGGCTGAAAAAATAGACGATGACTCCCACCGCTGCAGGGAACAGAGCCTGTGCGCCGATGGCAACAGCCAGAACCGCAGGAAAGGCAAGTCCCACATTACAGAAAAACAGGACCGGGACGATGGCAGCGAGATAACTGTAATCTCCGTCAATCCGAAAATAACCCACCGCACAGACCACAAGGAATATGGCAAAGGCGGCAAAGATATCAAAACTTACTTCCCAGAGGTTATAGAGAATCACCCCGGAAGCCAGATAATACAGGAGCGGAAACGGGAGAAAAGCAGAAATCAGAGAGAGTGCGGCCAGGATCACATAGAGATGAGTAACAGGATGATAGGGAAACATCTGAAACGTCAGATAGAGGACCGCAAAAGCCACAATCCCTTTAAAAACAGGGCGGATAACCTTCTCTCTCTTCTCGTACCATTTAAAAATTGTCTCTTTAAAATTGATCAGTTTGACCACAAAAGTATTCTGGTTCATATAACTTCTTCCTCTTTTTTCTCCTCCGTACTTGTGGAGCTTTCGGCATTATCTTTCATGTATTCTTCCAGCCTGGCAAGATGTTTATCGTATCGCACGATCCTCTGGTAAGCTTTTCTGTATTTGTCCCTGTGATAAAAATATGTCAGGATGACACTGAGCATCAG
>CADBOX010000223.1 GCA_902796415.1 uncultured Lachnospiraceae bacterium | reverse complement strand
TAGCTTTCGAAAAAGAAGATTAAGCGGTCCGATAAGAATACAAGGGTGCATCAGATGAAGATATCCGTGATCATACCTGCTTATAATTCAGGGGAATACATAGAAAACTGCTTACGCTCGATCGTTGATAATACCTACAAAGATCTTGAAATCATATGTATCAATGATGGAAGCAAGGATAATACTCCTGATATTCTCAGGAAATTCCAGAAGGAAGATCCCAGGATCATACTGATCGATCAGGAGAACAAGGGAATATCTGCAACCCGTAACGTAGGGCTGAAAAGAGCCGGAGGAGAGCTGATCTCATTTGTCGATGCAGACGACTTGGTCCATCAGAAGTATTATGAAACCCTGGCCGGAGAGATTATTGCCAAGGGTTCCGACATTATGGTAACCGGCTTTGAACGGATCTCCAGGACAGAAGAGTATGAGAGAAATCAGGAGATAGATATTCCGGAAGCAAGGATCGTTCCAAGAGAAGAATTCTTCTCTGATCCCGGTATAAAGTATTATGTTTGGGGCAAATTGTACCGAAAAGAGATATTGGAGAATGTTTTTTTTAATGAAGACGTGAGATTTGCGGAGGATGTTTTGTTTAATGCAGAAGTATTCCTGCGTAATCCTGAAATCAGAATTGCCAGGATTGACCTTCCTTTATACGGATACCTGGATCATAATGATTCTCTTGTCCACACAGGATCCTATAAAGAGAAATATCATACTTTCCGCTCACTGTATCACAGACTTAATCACTTTGGAGAGTGTAATTCCTTTTATAACGCATACCTGAAGGAGGTTATCAAGCAATCCTTTGCCACGAGATATCAATGCAGATTGCTGCGCGGTGACAAGGAAACGGAAGGCAAGATCAATGCCTTGATCGGGCAGTGCATGAGGAAAGCTAAGTGGAGAAAAAATGACAGAAAAAATATTTTTTATCTCTTCTATCGATTTCCTTTCTTATATAGGTTGTGGAGAATAGTTGACGATCCGACCTTAATTGTTGGAGAAAAATATGAGAAAAAAAGATTCGCACAGAGACCGGTACAAGGAAGAGAAGAAGGATAGCATTTTTATCTATGTTCAGGAATCCAACGGATACAGTTCCATGTTCGATACCATGCTTCTGGATATTTCTGATACCCCCTTATTTACAACGGTTTATGAAACAGAATTGAAGCGAAGGTGGCAGCAACTCCTGATTTCAGAAAAAGGGCAGATGCTGACCTTCGGAAAATTGAACTGGATTCTGGAAGGAGAGTATCACTGGGAAGAGGTTATAAGCAAGGCCGCAGAAAAATATGATAAAGTATATGTATTTTTCCTGAATACCAGTTTTAAGTTTCACAGACCTCCTTTTGAACTATTGTTAAAGTATAAAAAAAGATATTCCAATATATATTATATACTTTTCTATATCGATCTGCTTTCGCGAAAAGCATCAAAATACTCCAATTTTTTGCGTAAAAAAGGGATATTTGATCTGGTCTATTCCTTTGATCATCAGGAGGCTGAGAAGAACGGTTTTATCTTCATGCATACGCCCTATTCGGTGCTGCCTGATCTGGATCACGAAGAAGACCCGGCATATGATATGTACTCCTGTATGGCTATCAAGGAAAGAAAAGAAGACATTCTGGCTGTGTTGGATGCGTCTCGGCAAGAAGGGGCTGACCTGAGGATAGACCTGGTGATATATGAGCCGGATGATTCCTTTGAGGAATACGGAGAATCTGTCTCCACAAGCCTGATGAATTATATGTCCTACCGTGAAGTATTAAAAAAGACACTTCAAAGCAACTGCATACTGGAAATCTGTCTGCCAGGCCAGAGGGGGATGAGCCTCAGGGCTTACGAGGCAGTCGCATATAATAAGAAATTATTGACCAACAACCCGGATATTCATAGATTTCCCTTCTACGACAGCAGATTCATGAAGTACTATAACTTAGTAGGAGATATCGATTGGGACTGGGTTAAAAAACGCGAGGACGTGGATTATGGTTACAAGGGTGAGTTTTCACCAAAACATTTGCGTGAAGATATTCAGAGAAGATGTGAAAGGCTATGAGTAAGAAGGTTGCAGATTTGACTGACAAAATGTGGGAAGATCAATATTCGGAGGTGTCGGAAGACTTAAAGGGTTTATGGTCTGTCGAGATGGATATACTGTCAGAATTCGAGAGAGTATGTAAAAAACATAATCTGACATGGTACGCTGACGGCGGAACCCTCCTGGGGGCAGTTCGCCATCAGGGCTATATTCCCTGGGATGATGATATCGACATCATCATGCCCTATGAGGATTACATGGCCTTCTCAAAATTGCGGGACGAATTCACCGGCAACTATTTTCTGCAGACCTGGGAGACGGAAGATGGCTTTGAGCCTTATCTGCTAAAAGTCAGAAGAAGTGATACCACTGGCTATAACAACAGAGAAAAACGGTATCCCGTTCATTTCAATAAAGGAGTATTCATCGATATCTTCGCCCTGTGTAATGTTCCGGAAAATGTGTTGGTCAGAAAGGCTCAATTAATAATAATGAAGTGTATAAGGGCTCTTCTGCATGGGTATGAAGCCGATAGGGACGGGGTACAGACAGCCAACAACAAGCTGGTGGACTGCCTCCTGAAGAAACTGTATCAACTGGCCAAAATATTTGCCGATCATAGAAAACTAAGCAGATGGTATTGTCAGATTGCCGGATGGAAGAAAAAGAAAGGGGAAAAGTGTGGAGCCCTGATATTTGACCCCGGAAAAAAGAATCTGATATGGGAGTCAAAATGGTATGACAAGACGGTGATGCTTCCTTTCATGGGGAGAGACCTCCCATGTCCCTGCGCTTGGGATAAACGCCTGTCAGAACAATACGGCGACTATATGACCCCTGTTAAGGGTACGAGTTACCATGGGGAACTGATCTATGACATAAATCATCCCTTTTAACTGCTGATGAAGGATTTTTTACGCCAAATGAAAAAAATACGAAATTTTTTACGCATTAGCTGCATTATCCTAATGATAGGTATCGCCTTTGTCGGATATGAGCTCTATATCTCAAAGTATGGCCTGGAGACAACCCATTACACCATCTCCTCAGATCGGATTGAGCATGGGTTTCGCGTCGTCCAGCTTTCAGATCTTCATGATTCTGAATTCGGAAAAGGAAATGAGAAGCTGGTCCGGGCGGTAGAGAAGGAGAAGCCTGATCTGATCCTGATCACCGGGGACCTGGTGAACTGTAAGTCCGGGGAGAATACCTCCATCGCCACAGACCTGATCACAGACCTGTCTGAAATCGCCCCGGTTTATTTCTCCTACGGCAATCAGGAGAAAGACCTGGAGAAGAGATACAGGACAGAGATCAACCGCCTCTTCACTGAGGCAGGAGCGGTAGTGATAGATGAGGACTTTCAGGATATTACCGTTAATGACCAGAGAATCCGCCTTGGGGGAATCTATGGGTATTGCCTGCCGGAAATCTTCGCCTGGCAGAATGACTGGCCTGAGGAATCTGCGTTCCTGAAAGAATTCCAGGATACCGACCTCTATACGATTCTCATGTGCCATATGCCGGTCTGCTGGATCCTTGACCGCAGTCTCTATGACTGGGATGTCGATTGTGTCTTCGCAGGACACGCCCATGGCGGGCAGGTTCGTATCCCCTTTGTAGGTGGTCTGTGGGCACCGGATCAGGGATGGTTCCCCGGGGAAGAGTGTGGCTTGTATACTACCACGGAAGAAGGATGGGAAGCCTACCTGGAAGATGCAAGATATTGGGCCGAGCATGAAAAAGCAGTCTGCGATTATTACAG
>CADBOX010000222.1 GCA_902796415.1 uncultured Lachnospiraceae bacterium | reverse complement strand
TGAATCTTCAGACAGGCCTTCGGCATACCCATCCGGGAGCTCTCACCTCCGCTTAAGATGGCAATACTTATGGGGTATGAATTTTCCATACTCATCAAATCTGTATGACATGCACACTTTTTATCAAGCATTTTTGCATATCTGTGGAGCATGATAAAGACAAGATAGACATATACAGCAGTTACTAAGATATTAAGCCTCATCCTCTCCCGGAAAAGAAGCATCAGGATTACGAACCCTGTTGTTATGGGGATTACGGGAAGATAGAGGTTTCTGTCATGCCTGCACATGGGTTTGGCATATTGTCTGGTAGCAAACAGGCATCCATAGTAAACCAGAAAAGCAAGAATAAGGAGAATCAGCTTGGACATGAGATCCACCTCATCCTCAGGCATGAACTGGAGGGCTGTTGAGATGCTGTTAAGACCGAATATCATGATAATATGTAACATCATATAGGTGAGTCCGCCTGTCTGCATCTCCCGGTCAATAATATGGTCATAAAGCACCTCATAGCTCAGGAATAAACCCACGATGATGAGAAAAACCATCAGGGCAAAATAAAAATTGCTTATGGTGGCTGACTCATCAAAATAACCGGAAACAGCTATGATCATCTCACCAAATGTAAACACCACGAAAAGCATGGCACGCTCTGACAGATGCATAAAATCTACCGGCAAACCAGCGCCTTTCCCTGTCACAGAATTAGCTGTTATCCCCATCAGGACAGCAGCACCGGCCAGGATGATTCCTCCATTTCCAGGAATAAAGGCAGCAATTGCTGTCAAGGCCGCCTCCAGAATCAGTATTCTCATAACTCTTTTAATGGTGGAAGACTCTCTGTCCTCCTTGATATTATGCCGTAGCTCAATCAGATATTGCAGAGCGATATTCAGCAGAATAAGAGACCAGGCAATGTGATGGCGAATCTGATATATCCGCCAGTTCATCTTGGTACTGCTTCCCATAAAGTAAAGCATAAACATATTGACGAAGATGAATACATGATTTCTTGGACTGTTTTCCCCATATATATTGATGTAATAAGTCGAATAATTCCAGATCTGTATCACAGCAAGAGTATAAACGATATACACAAAGACAGATTGGCCCGATATGAATCCGCCCTGAAGATTATGAATCAGGGAATTACAGCGCCCTATCATAAAAACAAACATCAGATCATAGATCAGTTCCAGATATTCGACTTTTTTTTCATTTTTCTCCATATTACAATCCCGTCTTATAACAAAAGCCGTTCTTCCTGTAGGAAGTACGGCTTTTATAGATTTCTACGGTTATAGAACCAATATGATATTATTTGTTCATCTGAGCGGCAACTTCTGCTGCGAAGTCTTCCTGCTTCTTCTCGATTCCTTCGCCTGTTTCCATACGAACGAATCCCTTGATGGACATGTTTGCTCCGTTAGCCTTTGCCACTTCAGCGATGTATTTGGATACCGGCTGCTTTCCATCTTCTGCCTTAACATAAACCTGATCCATGAGACAGATTTCTTTCATCTCTTTGTTGATACGACCTTTTACGATACCCTGGATAACCTTGTCCGGTTTCTGGGATTCTTTCGGGTCATTCTTGATCTGAGCAAGAAGGATTTCTTCCTCATGTGCGATGAAATCTGCACTGATCTCGGAACGGTTGGTGTATTTGGGGCTTAAAGCTGCAACCTGCATACAGATGTTCTTTGCTGCCTCTTTGATCTCATCGTTGATGACATCTGTTACAACGTCAACCAGAACGCCGATCTTTCCGCCCATATGAGTATAGGAAGCGATGAAACCATCTTCTTCACTAACCTGCTGGAATCTGCGGATGTTCATATTTTCGCCGATGACAGCGATCTGTCCAGCCAATGCTTCATTGACAGTCTTAGTAGTATCGAACTTCCATGTCTCAGCCAGGAAAGCTTCCACATCAGCTGCCTCTGTCTCAAGAGCCTGCTCTGCTACCTGTGCAACGTAATTCTGGAATTTCTCGTTCTTTGCAACGAAGTCTGTCTCAGCATTTACTTCAACTGCTACTGCTTTGTGGCCGTCTTCTGTAACGATGACTTTTACGATACCTTCTGCAGCGATTCTGCCTGCCTTCTTCTGTGCTGTGGCAAGACCTTTCTCTCTTAAGAACTCAACTGCCTTATCCATGTCGCCTTCTGTAGCTGTAAGAGCCTTCTTACAATCCATCATGCCGGCGCCTGTCATCTCACGTAACTCTTTAACCTGTTTTGCTGTAATAGCCATGATATATCCTCCAAAATATGTTGATATCGAATTATTCTTCTGCGGGTTCCTCTTCGGAAACTTCTGCATCCTGTCCCTGATTTCCTTCAATTACTGCATCAGCCATCTTGGAAACGATCAGTTTAACGGCACGGATTGCATCGTCATTGCCCGGGATCACGTAATCTAATTCTTCCGGATCACAGTTTGTGTCACAGATACCAACCAAAGGAATACCAAGTGTATGAGCTTCCTGGATACAGATTCTTTCTTTTCTCGGGTCAACCACGAAGATCATGTCCGGAACATCCTGCATCTCTTTGATACCGCCAAGGTTCTTCTCTAACTTCTCCTGCTGTTTCTTAAGAGCGATGACTTCTTTCTTGGGAAGTACATCAAAAGTACCGTCCGCTTCCATCTGCTCAATCTTCTTAAGCTGGGCAATACGGCTCTGGATGGTCTTGAAGTTAGTCAGCATTCCACCTAACCATCTCTGGTTAACATAGAACATACCACATCTCTCGGATTCGTTACGAATGGAATCCTGTGCCTGTTTCTTTGTTCCGACGAAGAGGATCTTTCCGCCGTTGGCAGCACACTCTTTCACTGCATTATAAGCATCGTCAACCATGCCTACAGACTTCTGAAGGTCGATGATGTAGATTCCGTTACGTTCTGTGTAGATGTAGGGAGCCATCTTAGGGTTCCATCTTCTTGTCTGATGTCCGAAATGAACACCTGCTTCCAGTAACTGTTTCATTGAAATAACGCTCATTTTTGTTCTCCTTTTTTGTTTGCGTCTTCCATTGTCTTCCCGCTCCTCAGCCACCTGCATAGGCAGGCACGACGACTGACAGAATCCGACAATGTGTTTAATGGTTTACCGGTGCGGCACTGGAATCAAGGGCGTGAGAATCCTTGAGGAAAATCCATGGCGCACACTGAGTTAGTATATCACAAGGATAGAATCCTTGCAATAGAAAGAAGTAAAATATTTTACTCATAATCAAAAATAATCTTTAATTTCCCGTCTACATAGCTCCATCCGCTCAATTCCCGTCTGCTGATCTCATCCGGCAGGGAAAAGCACCTCATCTCATTTTTTATGGTCAGATAAAGAATCTCTCCTTCTTTTGAAACACTGATATCCTTTTCCTCTACATAGGGAAGATCAAGGATCAGGTATCTGCTGGCCCCCTCATCTTCCATATGGAAAGCATGGTCCCTGGAAAATATTTGAGCCGGATCTTCCGAAGAATACAGCTGATTACCTACTGTAGCAAGCATGGACATTCCTCTGACTTCTTCTTTCTGAAGTGTCAGGGTAAAAATCTTACATTCCCCAAAGGAGTCCCGAATTCTCCTGATAATATCTTCCTGCAGTTTGGACCATCCTTCAAAATATCCCTTCAGGGCCTCTTGGGGATAGATCTTGTTCAGATAAACAGCGTCCACAGCATAATCGAAAGCCCTGATCCAGGTATAGTTCTTTCTGGCTTCCTCATAAACAATCCGTTCCGGTGTCATCACGATACGCATGCTGCATATATTTCGGTCTACCAGGATCTCACGAAGGCGACTCAGTCTTTTCACAAGATTATCAAACTCGGCAAAAACCTCATCCCTCGGTTTGGGGACAGTAGTTTTGCGGCTGATGATTCCTCCGAAAGCCGATGTAAAGTTCCGCACGGACGGCAGGAGTTTATCTGCTAATACGCTCAGTCTCTCAGGATAACGAAGCAAAGACAAGGTCTCCCCTGTGGGGGCACAATCCACCACGATCACATCATATTTGCCACTTTCTATGGCCTCCAGAATCTTTAGCAATGAAAAAAGTTCATCTAAACCCGGAAAAAGTAAAACTTCATCAGCCTCCAGTCCGCCATTGGCTTTTTGACGGATGATTTGTTTCAGATAATCACGCAGCTGTCCCCAGGCCTTTGCACTTTCCACTACAGGATCAATCTCCAAAGCCCAAAGATTCTCACTGATTTCACGAGGAGAAGAGTCCAGTGTTACATCAAAAGAATCTGAAAGACTGTGGGCCTGATCAGTACTCATGACCAGAACCTTCTTTCCTTTATTTCCAAGAAAGAGGGCTGTTGCAGCTGCGATGCTTGTCTTTCCGACTCCTCCCTTCCCGGTATATATAATGATCCTCATATGGCTCCTCCATTCTTGCCTTTGCGAAACCGTGCAATTCTTGCTTTCCTTTTTTCTTTCCCCGCTTCCCGTTCCTGCTTTCTCTTCTCTATCTCCCGGGAAATATCCTTTTTTTCCTCCGATTGTTCTTCCAGTTTAAATATAATGGAAAGCATATCTTTCTCCTGTATCAGATCCGCAATTTTCGCATCCTTTAAAATATACGGCAGAGGAATCCTTCGATTGTAATTATGTAGAGTGATGTCCAGATCGAGCTGATACTTCTTCACTTTAATCTGCATATGATCCGCCCCGGGAAGGGGAATCATCAGTTTATATCCGTTGGGGATTGTGATATAGATCTCTCTGTCTCTTTTCGGTGGGAGATCAAACAGGCCAGGATATTGTAATACTTCCCTGCTGAGTTTCTGCACTGACTCCATTCCCCGTATTTCATCAGGATACCAGGGTATTCTGGTAATCGGAACATGTACAAATACGCTTTCCAGTTCTTCGATATATGGCTTCTGAATCTCTTTCCAGTGATTCATAAATTCATTTCCGGTATCATCCGGCAGGATACGATTCATGAAGACTCTGTCCACCTGATACCCATATAGATTCAGATACATGTAATTTCTTTTGGTTTCTTCCACCACCATTTTCTCCGGTATACAGACCAGCCGGACAGTACAGATTTCTGGATCCTGCAACAATTCCTGTAACAGTACCAGCCGGGCATGCAATTCTTCGATTTCATCCATGGCTTTATGATTGGGAAGGGACACTCTGTATTTAAGTTTTGATATCGGGGACAAGATGCGGACCATTACTTTCCCTACGGGGAAAAACTTCTCCATATACCAGGTGAGGAGTTCCGGGAGTTTTAATAAGGAGAGAGTCTCACCGGTGGGAGCGCAATCCACGATGATTCTGTCATAAACCCCGCTGAGATATAATTTTCGAATCTTCAGAAGAGAAAACAGGTTTTCAAAACCAGGCAAAAGGAAATAATCCCCCGGGTTTGTTTCAAGAAGGCTGTTACTCCCGATCAGTTTCCCCAGCACGCGGCTCAAATCCGGATACTCATGTTGCATAATCCAGTCAGGATCCAGTTCCAGGATATCAAGGCAATCCATGACCGTCTTAATCTCTCTGCCTGCTTCCGTATCAAACAGATCACCCAGATTATGAGCCATATCTGTACTGACAAGCAATGTCTTCGTTCCGCCGGATGCGGAGGATACCGCATGAGCTGCAGCAAGGCTGCTTTTCCCTACTCCTCCTTTTCCGGTAAATATTATGATCCTTCCCATCTCTTCCCTCCGGCTGATAGAAGAGCCACATCAATTCCATGAGTTGATGTGGCTCCAATAATTCAGTAATGTACCATCAGTACTGCATGGTATCTCTGTTCATCAGATCATCCTTGTCTGTACTGAACACCGATCTCACCATGCGGATGATTCCACTCTTTTACGATCTTATCGCGGGAAAGGACACGGCATGTGCCACATTCCAGGCATCCCAGATAAGAAAAACTAAAAATTCCTTCGTCATATTTATAGCACTTTGCCGGACATGCAAGTACGAGCTTTCTGATTTCCTCCTCATCTTTATAGTCAAGATCTACGATAATATGAGGATGTTCTTCGTCTGTACGGAATAAATCCAGCGCCAGTTTATCATCTATACTCATCTTCTTCATATTAGAACGCCTCCAGTAGAATTGTGATAAAATCAACCAGTTCTCTTGCACTTGTCCTCTGAGCCAGCGATTCAACGATACCCATGATCAGGCCGCTGTTTGGTTTCCCATCCACCACAAAGAGTTTTGCAGCGATATCATCCACCATCTCCGGAAGATCCTTAAAGATTGCTCTCTTAGTCAACAGAGTCGGGAATCCTTTGTACTCGTCAAGATCCTTCATTACAAAACTGTTCTTCAGGAGTGTTTCGTAATAACTTAAAGTATTTGCGCTGAAATCACCTATCTCATTCGCACGGAGTACGGCTTCCGCAGCAAGACGGCCTGACTCGATGGCGAAATCCATACCACGAACTGTATAACCTAAGTTAATACATAATCCAGCTGCATCACCGGTAACCAGGACACCGTCTCTGTAGAGTTCCGGTACCATGGCCATACCTTCCTCCGGTACCAGATGCCCGGAGTATTCTATCACTTCTCCACCCTCCAGATAAGGAGCAACACTGGGGTGCTCTTTAAAACGATCCAGCATCTCCGGAACCGATACATCAGTATAACCGATATCACTTAAAGTTGCAACGATACCGATGGAAACGGTGTCCTTATTGGTATAGATAAATCCTCCGCCGAACCCTCCGAGAGTCGGATCTCCTGCAGAGAGCCATGCGGTTCCTTCGTTCTCCTTTAGTCCGAATCTCTCATTGATGATTGACTCGCTGAGTCTGATGGTCTCTTTGGCACCAACGGCAACCTGATTCGGTTCAAGTTCTTTCTTCATGCCAAGTTCCTGTGCCAGCAGAGAGTTTACACCATCCGCCAGGATAACACAATTGGCTATCATCTCTTCTCCGTCTGACTCGATGCCGATCACTTTACCATCTTCCACGACGATATGATCCACTTTGATTCCCGGAATCACTTCCACACCGGCTTCCATTGCTTTTTCTGCCAGCCATGCATCGAATTTTGCCCGCAATACGGTATAAGAAGCATTTTCCGGAGAAGAACTCAGTTTTCCGGACTGATATCCGATATCAAGTGAACCATCCTCTGTCATAAGAGAAATCTTCTCATGTTTTACGATTCTCTCGATAGGAGCTTCTTTTGCAAAATCAGGAATTATTTTTTCAAGGCTGTGTCCATAGAGACGTCCACCGGTCATATTCTTATTGCCGCACTCGTCTCCTCTTTCCATCAGAAACACAGTGAGGCCTGCCCTTGCAAGTACAATGGCAGCAGAACATCCGGCCAATCCACCACCGACGATGATTACGTCAGCGTCAGGTTCTCTCATGCTCATTTGTATCCTCCTTGTCAATGTTACAATAAACTATAGTTAAATCTATATTCATAAAGAATTATGTCTTAGAATCATTTGTGTCCCCAGACAAGGACACATGCACCAAACATCTTGTCCTCATCCTGAACTTCTTGAATGCCCAGGCGGGCAAACAGTTTCTTCAATTCCTTTCGGGAAAGAAAATATTTCGTGGAATGGTAGAGCCACAGATACTCTCTCCGATGGTGGATACCACCGCCAAGAAAAGGCATGATATGGCGGAAATAAATGGTGTAAAAGGGTTTGACCAGCGCATTTTCCGGGGCAAAAGAATCCAGGCAATAAATATATCCTCCCGGTTTTGCCACCCGCCTCATCTCATCTGATACCCTGGAATAATCTGAAGTATTTCTGAGGCCAAAGGAAATACATACCGCCTCAAAACTGTTATCTTCAAAAGGAAGTTCCAGGGCATTTCCCTTGTGGAAATGTACATTATTTCGTTTTTTCCCTTTATTCCTCATCCTTGCTTTGGAAAGCATAGCCGGTGAGAAATCCAGTCCCGTCACTTGCAGATCAGGCCTTATATCTGCCAGTCTGAAGGTGATATCACCTGTTCCGCAGCATACATCCAGGACATTTCCTCCAAAGGGTGTATTCTCCTTCAGCCTGTTAAGAAGCATCTTCTTAAATCTCTTCTGAAAGCCCAGACTGATTCGTTGATTGGCCTGGTCATACCCTTTGGATATATTCTGAAACACCTGATAAACATATCGTTCCTTTGATACTTTATCCATGAATCGCCTCCAGAATTAACCCATATACCAGGCTAATGATATACACTCCGTTTATCCGTATATTGCAAAGATTTATTCCCTTCATCTGCTGTATCCTTTCCTTGGGATCCAGGGTCAGAGTCATCTGTCGGATGATTGTTTTTCCCGCAAGGATCAGCAGGAATCCGAAGCTGATCCAGCCCAGCCTGCCAAGCAGAAAGAATGGCATCAGGACAACCAAAAGAAACCATATGGAGAGGGTAAGACGATATAATATCATAGTATGATTTCTGCCGAGGCATACCGGTAGTGTTTTCCTGCCGGCCATCTTATCCTTTTCGATGTCACAGCCATTGTTGCTCATCATGATCAAACCGATTCCCAGCATCAGGGGAAGGCTGTAGAACAGGAGGTCCAGATGAATCTGTCCATCGGCACACAGAGCTATCCCGAGAGGGATCATTCCTCCCATAACAAAACCTGATATACACTCACCCAATGGCAGGTAAGAAAGTGGTAATGGTCCACCGGAATACAATACTATCACAAGTGCACCGATCAGCCCGAAAATTACAGGCATCCATCCACTTCCAATACAACACCATATTCCGATCACAGCCCCAGCCAGCAGATAAGCCGTGCCTAGCCTGAGGGCACTCTTCGGATTGATGTTGCCGTATACCAGAGTTGCATCATGTACTTCCACATTATCCTCCGTTGAATCTGTACCTTTCACGAAATCAAAGTAATCATTCAAGGTATTGACGGAGCTTTGCAGTAAAACACATGCAATCAGCAATAGGATTCCCTTCCAGACAGGCAGGGCAATCCCTTGCTGCCAGCAGTAGAAATCCCCGAATAATGCAGGGCATACCGATGCAGCCCATGTGTGGGGAGCAGCAAGCTGCAATGCATATCTTGGTATGAGTGAATTATATATGCTTTGATCATACATCATCGAATCTATCCAACATCCTTCTGATTGTCTGAACTGAGTTCATCTTTTCTGTCTGTATCTCTTCTGATTCCCCGACAGCAGCTATCTGAGTCGAATCCAGGGCTATCATGGAATCCAGCAGTTTTCTGCAGGTGGAGGTATATTCGTTTATCCTTGCAATGGTGCCCTCTATGCCTCTGCCCTGCTTCACGGCCTGCTCCAACAAGGCGATATCTTCACTTCCAAAATTCCTGTCGGCATTTTTCTCCATAAGAACCTTCAGCAGGTTTCCATCTTCCGGAGATTGTCTGGCAAGCAATACCGGCATGGTATAGATCCCGTCATAAAAGTCTTTATGGGTCTCTTTTCCCATGGCAGAGGAATCGGAAGTGAAATCCAGCAGATCATCCCTCAGCTGAAATATGATCCCGATGTATTCTCCCAGTTTACCCAGATTTCGCACGGTGTCATGATCACAACCCGAGCCTTTCGCTCCGATGATACATGCCGCCTGAAAGAGGGATGCAGTCTTTCCCTTGATATTCTTCAGATATTGATCCACGGTCATTTGTGCGTCATAACGGTACATAGCCTGGCTAATTTCACCCATGCACATCTCTTCCACAGTTTTTGAAAGACAGGCTGCCACATCATTCTTATGCTCCATAGCCAGCCAGTAATTCACTCTGGAGATCAGAAAATCACCTGCATACACAGCCGCATCCTTTCCATATTTTTTCTGTATGGAAAGCTTACCTCTCCGGTAAGAAGCCTCATCCACTATGTCATCATGAATCAATGATGCCATATGAGTCATCTCAATCATAGCTGCATACATACAGAGTGTTTCAAACTGTGCATCCTTGTCCGGTCCGAAGGCACTACATAACAGCAGAAGCCTGGGACGGATCATCTTGCCGGTTGACCCGATCACATCACTTAAAACCGCCCCTGTCCGGGTTCCCTCCAATGTGTTAGAAGTAAATCTGTCTATATAATATTTTACTCTTTCCATCGCTTTGTCCACAGGGACAATTGAGGTACTCTTCCATTCAGGCATCTCAATATCTCCAATTAGTCTCATTTATTTTATTTAAGGCCTCGTTTTTCAGCCAGAATCTCAGCAGTGTGTTTCACCTTGATATCATCGATTCCACGTGCATCAAGACCACCCTTGATCTGCAGCATACATCCCGGGCAGTCCATAACAACCACATCCGGATCCACTTCCTTGATATGTTTTATCTTATTCTCAAGGATTGGGGCAGAGATCTCAGGATACAGAACACTGTAGGATCCTCCGAATCCGCAACAGTTATCATGCTCTTCCATCTCAACCAATTCAACGCCCTTCGTATGTTTCAGAAGTTCTCTCTGCTCCTGTGTAACTTTCATACTTCTGCACAGATGGCAACTGTCATGATAGGTAACTTTCACATCTTTGCCGTCTCCCTCATCCTTGCATCCGCCAAGGTCGTAGAAAAGTTTACAGAAATCAAAAGCCTTGGAAGCCAGTTCTTCTGCTCTCTTGCGCATTTCTGTCCCTTCCTCAAAGAAGTTGGGATACTGGCGCAGCTGATGGGTACAGGACGGACATGCAGATACCACATAATCATAATCTTCCGCATGCATTGCCTCGATGTTGATCACTGCTTCTTTGGCAGCATTCTCCGTGTCACCCATGTTGGAAGCAGGACATCCACAGCAAGCCTGATCCATAGGCATATCTACCAGATATCCGATGGAGTTAAGATCCAGAATAACATCCCTCGCCAGATCCGTATATACGAAATCAAGAAGACATCCGGTAAAGATAGCAATCTTCCCTTTCGGATTCTCCACATTCTGCCTGATGGTCGGGAAAAGATCACGGAATGGTACCTGGGCGATATTCGGGAAGCTTCTTCCTTCTGTCAGCCCTGACAGGAACATGGGAAGATGACGAATCATAGGCAGACCTTTTGTAAACGGAGCCTGTGCCACCGCTGCGATACGCATCATAGAATGGAACAGTTTACGGTCAGTCACCGCATCCAAAGCAAATTTCTTGATGGCATTGGGGTGATCCTGTGCGTCTTTTTCACGCAGCTTCATGATCATCTCCGGTATCTGGAGACCGCCTCCGCAGACCTCTTTACATCTGCCGCATTGGAGACAGATATTCTGGATTTCGCTTGATCTTTCTGCGGATACCAGGAAATGGCTCAAGAGGGTTCCGATTCCTCCTGTGTAAACCTTGGAACCATATACGTGTCCGCCCACCAGGGAGAAGGCAGGACAGACATCCAGACATGCACCACAACGGATACAGTCAAAGATCTGTCTGAAATCAGGTTCTCCAAGAATCTGGCGACGTCCCGGATCATCCAGGATTACCGCATAGAAATCTTTCTTTTCTTTTGTGTCATTTTCTTTATCAGTCACAACATCGCATGCACCGGTATACATGGATATGTATGATGTAATCCTCTGCGCAGTACCGTTTCGCGGGAGTGCTTTAAAGATCCAGCGTGCATCCGACATGGATTTGACAAACTTTTCGATACCGAAGATATAGAGGTGCATTTTCGGCAAAGTACCTACCATACGTCCGTTACCTTCATTTGTCATGGTAAATACGGTACCTGTCTCGGCCACTGCAACGTTTGCACCGGAAACACCCATATCTGCATGGGTAAATCTTTCACGCATAACTCTTCTTGCTGTTTTAACCTCTTCAGAGATAATCGGCTCATTTTTCTCTTTGGTATATTCAGTAAACAGATCTGCCACTTCTTCTTTATTCAGGTGGAGGGCAGGCATAACCATATGTACCGGGGTATTTCCCTCAAGAGCGATAATAAATTCTCCGAGGTCCGTCTCCTGCACCAGAACACCATCCTCGGTGAGAACCTTATTAAAATGAAGTTCCTCAGAAGCCATTGATTTGGATTTTACGATGCTTTTGACTTCCTTCTCTTTTACAAGGTTCCGAATGAATTCCATCGCCTCCTCGGTGGATTTGGCAACAAAAACATGTCCTCCCCTTGCCTCACAGTTGGTCTTAAACTGTTCGATCATCTCATCAACGTGATCCGCAGCATAATTTTTCACTTCTTTGATTTTATCCCGTGTGGCTTCGAAATCAACGCCTTCATAAGCTTTTTCCCTCTTTGCGGGATAATTTTTACAGAATGTTCCAAGTGTTCTGGCAAGAGTAGAGTTATCTAATGCAGCACGTATTTCCTGTTTTAATGCTTCACTCGACATGATAAATTCTCCTTCCTCTCATCATTCATCATCCACTACTACTGCTGTAAGCCTGATCGGTCCATGAACTCCTACCGTACTTACACATTCAATGTCAGCAGTACGGCTTGGTCCTGTGATAAATCCGACGAACCCCGGCATCTGGGGAAGACCGGCAAGTACATCAAACATATCATCGTATTCGGCAAGAATCGTAGAACCCTTCACAACACCTACATAGTACTCTGACATCGTAGCTACCGTTCTCTC
>CADBOX010000221.1 GCA_902796415.1 uncultured Lachnospiraceae bacterium | reverse complement strand
GCATCCTGTACTTTCTGATTAAATGGAATCGGCGCATATTTTTCACCGGATTGTACCAATGCTTTGATAGTATCCAGATAAGTATTTTTAACCAATGTGGAAATATTGATTTTCCTGCCACCGAGAGCGATCAGGCGGATAAACTGTTCTGCAGACAGGCCGGTCCCACCGTGAATAACAATTGGAGTGGGTTCCTTTCCAAGCCGCTCTACCAGGTCATAGTCCAGTGTGGGGACACCTTTATATACGCCGTGTGCAGTTCCGATGGCGGGGGCGATGGCATCGACGCCCGAGCCCTGGATGAATTCGATGGTCTCATCATAGCCGGCTCTTTGTTCCTGGGCAGCTACGATGTCATCTTCCGTACCAAAGATTACACCTACTTCCCCTTCGATGGCCACCCCTTTGGCATGAGCATAGTCTGCCACTTCTCTGGTTTTCGCAATGTTTTCTGCCAGCGGGAGTTTGGAGAAATCCATCATAACTGCGTCCCAGCCGGTATCCACACATAATTTGCCGAGTTCGGTTTTGCGGCAGTGGTCCAGATGGAGGGCCACCGTAATTCCGGCGTCCCTTCTCGCAGCATCAACGATATCGTACAGTTTTTTTGCTCCAAAATGTTCCACTGTTGCCGCAGATGTCTGTATAATCAGGTTTACCCCCAGCTCTTTTGCTGCGGTGACAGCTGAATCCGAAGTGAGATAGTCGAAGGTGTTGATGGCACCTACCGCAATCTTTTTTTCTGCTGCATCATTTAGTACCTTCATAAATAGATTGTCTTTCATGATCTAATCCTCCTTTGTCCGGATTTCTACTTTGTTCTCTTTTTCACGCAACATTTGGATATAATATAGCAATTTAAGTCTAACATACTTGTATATACATATCAATACCTTAGCGTATAATTTTCTCGACAAATAGATATAAAAACATTCAAAAAAATAACCGAACCTGGAGGAAGGTTCGGTTATGTATGTTGTTATTGTTCAAAATTAAGACGAATCTTGAATTTGTCACCACGAAAGATTACTTTCGTGTACTCATAGGGGATATCTCCCTCCGAAAAGAGGTCGTCTTTCAGCATCAGAAGGGGATGACCTCGCTTTACCTGCAACAGTTCAGCCTCTTCTTTATCTGCAGCTACAGACTCCAGGGTTTCGGTGACCCGTTTCCGCTGAAGACCGTAATTCTGATTCAGCACCACGCAGAGTTGTTCGGTTTCCATCAATTCCGGGGTAAGGCCATGGCTGTACCGTAGGGGGATGTAGGAGAGATGAAGACTGACAGGCCCTTCGTCGATGGACCTGACACGTTTGATCATAAAGATGGGGGTCCCCTCCTCTACCATCAGATGCTTTGCGATGTTGCGATCACTTTCCATGACACGACATTCCAGCGTTTTTGTGGTTACCTGATATCCCATCTGCTCCAGCTGTTCTCTGACACCGACATAATACAGGCTCTGAGCCTCAATCTTCTGCTCGGCCACGAAGGTACCTTTTCCCTGGACCCGGTATAGTTTTTCATCTTTCACCAGATCAAGAAGCACAGACCGGGCGGTCATTCTGCTTAGTCCGTATTGGGCACTCAGCTGGTTTTCCGAGGGGATTTTATCATTTGGTTTCCATTCTCCGGAAGCTATTTTTTCTTCAATCACATCTCGAAGCTGCTGATAAAGGGGTTTGGGATTATTTCTGTCTAACGTAAGATCTTTCATGACTACCTCCTTTCTCAGTGATATGTTTTCTTTTCATTATAACACATTTTGACAAGATAACAACAAAAACATAAAAGAGTATTGACGTGTATATACAAGTATGCTAACATTTTTACAAAGGCATACATGAACAGTTAAATAAGCGGTAACAGGATAGGATTTTATGGTGTTCCCGCAGGCACGTGTAACTCAGGAAAGGAGTGTAGATTATGGCAACAATTAATATGGAGCAGATTCAGACCATCGTAAAAACGATGGCTAAGACAGCAGAGGAGAATCGTCATTATTTTTCTGAATTGGATGCCGTGATGGGTGACGGAGATTTCGGAGAGTCTATTTCAGGTGGATTCAGAAAAGTGATGGAGGATTGGGATTCTTATGACATGAGTTCCATCGGCCCCTTCTTTATGGGGATTACCAGATCCATTACTATGAGCACCGGCGGATGTACCGGAACGGTATGGGGTACATTGTTTATGAGAACCGGAATGTTGCTTAAAGATAAGACGGAAGTTACCCTTGGGGAAGCTGCCGATGCGATTGAAGGAGCTATGGGAGCCATCAGTCAGAGAGGTGGAGCAGTTCTTGGAGATAAAACGGTTCTTGATGCATTTGATGTGATCGTCCAGTCCCTTCGTCAGTCGGAGGAAGCGGGGGACGATCTGAACACTGCTCTTGATAAGGCTGCCGAGGCTGCAGTGGCATGTAAGGAGACTACCAAGGGATGGATTGCCAAGAGAGGACGTCAGTTCTTCACCGGTGAGCGTTCTATCGGGACCTATGATCCCGGTATCGTTGCTGTGGGAGTCATGGCCACAAACATCGCGGAAGCCCTGAGATAGATGAGGATGACACAAAAAACTTTTAACACAATCTAAGCTTTGTATGCAAAAGGAGAAGGTATTATGAAGAAATTG
>CADBOX010000220.1 GCA_902796415.1 uncultured Lachnospiraceae bacterium | reverse complement strand
CTGCGGTGTCATTGTTTTGTGATGCTTCGTCCATAGTCGTATTCTGTTTTGGTAAAACTAATGTTTGTTCGGTTTCATCAAACTCCAAATCTGGAATATCGATATGCAAATCGGGTCTTTTTTCCATGGATCTTCACCTCCCCGGATTTGAAAATTGATCACTCATATTATACTGCATGTTTATAATACAATCTAAATGCATACGGAGTTTTTATGTATACTGCTATGATTAATCAAATAATATGAAATTGTAAATGGTAGAAGATCAGAAAGCGAAGTGTTAACTCCTATACTTTTTGATACGTCTTCGTGAAAGAAATGAGAATATCAGCAAACAGTATTTGAAAGAACAGTCTTGCGAAGCCACTAAGGGGAATGATTTGCGCAAGCCTTTTTTAGACTCTGCTGTCAAGAACAACAGCGAAGCTGAAGAGCGAATTAATCAATCAAAGCAAAGAAGTCTCGTGTTCAAGAACTTCAGAAGATGTCTGATGGAATTTCACAAGAAATTCGTATCCTTGAATAAAAAGACTAGTTGTATGAAAACCAAGACTTGTCAAATAATGGGTGATTAAATGTTAATTTTGAGAATTATTTGTAAATTTTATATTTTTCGCGCAAGTACACTTTACAAGTGCAGCAAGGCATGCTATTTTACATGCACAACAGGAAGGAGGAAAAAAGAGTATGAAGCAAACTGACGACCATAAAATCGTACTACTTCAAGAGAATTTAGCCATAATCAGAAGAATAGCCAACTGGACAGCAGAAGATTTAGGAAACATGCTTGGGTTAACAAGACAGGCTATAAGTAATCTTGAACGTGGTAAAACCAAGCTTACCAAAGCCCAATATATTGCAATCCGTGCAATCGTTGATCAAGAGATCAGGGAAAATCCGGAAAAAGAATTCCTTGGTCAAGCTGTAAGACTCCTTGTAGATACTGATGATTTATCTGATGAGGAAAAACTATCCTTTTCCAAAGTAAATGAACTTGTTAAAAATCTTAAAGCATCGAAAAAAGAGAGTGCGACAGTCGCTGCTGATGTACTTACAGCTACACTTACTGCGAGCCTTTTAGCTCCTCTCGTCGTCACTACAACCGTTGGAGCCTCATGGCTCTCAATACTGATAAAGAATTCAACCAAAAAATGATGCAAACATGTGGACAGTAGCCGTAAATACCATAAAAAGACAACTGGAGGAACATGGAAAGAAGTTTACTTTTATTTGGGAGTCATAAAGCAGATGAAATCCGTATCATCTCCAAAATTTTCGATGAATATCATGTCCCATTTACAATTGTTTCGAAAATAACAACTCGAGGGTTGATATTCTACCATATCTATGGACAAGTGAATTACACAGAACTGGAAGGTATCCGTTCCACTCTGAAAGAAACCACGGAGCGTATGGCCAATTGGGGAAAAATGAACTACCAACCACTAAAGTAATAAAAGTAATATATTTGCACGAAAACCACATAACAGATTAAGAGGTGAATGGACAGTGGAAAAAGTATCAAAGAAAGACATACAGAATGATTCGTATAATCCCAGAGAGTTACAGATGATACTGGATTTACAAGATAGAGTAGAAAACGATGAACATAAAATAAAGTTTCTTATGGACCGCTTATTTGAACAAAATATTATTATGTTAGTAGTCATTATTATTGTGTTTATTCTATTTCACTGTTCGGTAACCTCATAGTAAATAGTAAAAACTCACTATAAATCGCTTCAAGCCATAGAAAGAGAGGTAGCAAATGGGAAGAAGAAAGAATAATCCGGAATTAGTACAGGAATTGATTGATGGAAGATGGACAATGGACCAGGAAGAATTTGAAGAAAAGTATTTCTCTTTAAGTTCAAGTGACATGAGCAAAGTTGGCGAAGCAATCGATGGAATGGATGCGGAATTCTTCGAAGAAGATGACGATGATGATGAACCAGGATGCAGCGCTTGCGGAAATCCAGCTTATCCTGAATGTAAAGCAAGTTGCCCACTTTTCGATGACTGAGGAGAAGTAAGCGTGAAAAAAACAAAAGAAGAGAAAAGTTTATTAGCAAAACTTGCAAGTGGTGTTCTAGATGGACTTGTTGGAGATGAACGAGTATATCATGGATACAAAGATGTTACAGTTTGGAAATACATTAAGGATGGTATTCCAATCAGCCGTAGAGAAGGAGAATCATCCAGATTTTTCAACAATAGAGAAAATGAACATATACCAGGAAAACTTGTTGAAGAAAGATTTGAAACTGATGAAGAAAAACTCGGATTCCTACAACGTTATGGTTGGTTAATAGATGATGACGATGTAAAAGCTTATAGTGCAAAATACAAGCCTAAGAAGTAGTATTTATTGTCATCACTGACTATGACAAAAACAATTTTGACACACCAGACAGACTCTGGTGTGTTTTTTGTTATATAGCCTGCTACTCTTGAATGACAATTGTATACCCAACTTATTCCTCAGAAAACAGATCATAATGATCGTAGAAAAATGAACCTAAAGAAGATAATCCATATTCATAAGTCACACTCCGTACATATGGGCGTTCATGTAGTCTTCCGCAAGAAATTCAACACAGGTATATATATTATTCAACACCTTCACCTTTTATCCACCCTATGCCGTACTTTCAATATAATAACCAATAGGTGTAGCATAAGTTTTTTATCTCAACATATTTCTTGCACAGCTTTTATGACAAGATTGTTTATAGAGATTGTTGCATGCATGTATGTTATAGAATTTGTATAGAACAAGTTTCTGAAATATCTGCTTATTTTCTACCTGAAGGAGTATGAGTCATCCATGAAAAGACTGCTGAAAATGATAATTATCTGTACAGCTGTTTTCATGTTGTCTTGTACCAGTAATACAATAAGCAATACACTTCATACCGCAGAGTCTGTAGCAGAAGAAGTATGGAAACCCAGTGATATAGCTTTCAGGAAAGAACAGATCTATCAGCTGTTTCTCAATAATGAATATGACCGGGCGATTGTGCTGATCGATGATTTCTGCGCAGTTGATGATCCTCTTTACAAAGAGCATGTCGCGGAATTGAAGAATCTCAGAAGATATTTTGAAGCATTGTTGCTGGCGGAAGAAGGACAGCTGGATGAAGCCAAAGAAGCTTTCCAAAACGGAGTCAGCCGAACAAAGATCCCGGAAGAACTGAAGCCGCATTATGATGAAATGCTGAGTGCTTTCAACAAACAATATAAAAACTATTATACGGAACTGGCAGATGCATATGCTTCATCTTTCCGTGAAAGCATACCGGCAATTACTACTCTTCTGGAGCAGAAAAAATATGAAGAAGCAGCCGGAAAAGTACACGAACAGTATCTGAATAAACTGAACGGTCAGTACTGGTATGAAACAGATCTGATTGACGATGAAACAGTGAAACTGTTCATGGCTTTACACGATTATGCATATGCAATGAAATACTACCTCGACGGGGATTATACGCTTGCCTACACCAGCATGCATAATAAGGATGCCTCATTACTGCCTGCTTCTTTACAGACTCAATATGCCGAAGACAGGGAAACAGTCATGGCAGCCTATCAGAAATATCTGCTTGAATGGCAGAGACAGCAGAATTCCGGCTATACGCCATCAAACAGAAAAGATGACAACGGCTGCCGGAATGATCCATTCGATGTATGCGACTATTCCGATCCGTATGAATTCTGGTACTGGCATCCGGATGACTTCTATGACTTCGAAGATGCCGAGGATTACTGGCAGGAACATTACAGGAAATAAGGCATGAAAAAAGGGAGATTATCATTTCTCCCTTTGTTTTATGTAGTTCCTGGCCACCGGATGTGTACCGGCAGTTTTGTCCGCGATCAATGCTTCCTGTACTCAGCAGCGGACTTCACCCTGGCAGGTCCAGCCCCAGGATG
>CADBOX010000219.1 GCA_902796415.1 uncultured Lachnospiraceae bacterium | reverse complement strand
CGTAACAGGAGCTGATTCTCATGCTGGCCGCTAAGATCCAGCAAAAGCGGCGCCAACTCCTTCAGCCTTGAAACGGTGATGCTGCAATCATTGATTTTGTTAATGACACGCTGGTTGGTGATTCTCCTGGTGAGAATGATCTCCCCGTCCTCATAAGGTATCTCGTATTCTTCCATCTTTTTTTTCACTGCCTGGCTCTCAGAGTGAAAAATCAGTTCGATGGACGCACTGTCGCATCCGGTGCGGATCATTTCTTTCGGTATTTTACTTCCCAAGGCGGACTGAATCGAACCAATCAGAATCGATTTTCCGGCTCCGGTTTCTCCGGTCAGTATATTCAGATGATCATGAAAATCAACATCTGCTTCCTCAATCAGGGCAAGATTTCTGACATGTAAGTTGATCAGCATGGACTCCTCCTACTTCTATGAGATGATTTCGTTGATACCTCCTATCACCGTTTCCACCATATCTGCTTCTCTAACCACGCACATAATGGTATCATCCCCGGCAATACTTCCTAAAATCCCCTTGATGGAGATAGAATCCAGGGCAGCGGCACACGCCATGGCCATACCGGATACCGTCTTGATCACAAGGATATTCTGGGCATAATCCATGGATACGATTCCTTCAGAAAGAACTCGCTTGTATTTATCAGAAACCTGTGGATTATCCACTGTCAGCGGAGCATATTTCTGCTTTTTGTCCGCCCCACTGATCTTAGTCAGCTTTAATTCCCGGATATCTCTTGAGATTGTCCCCTGGGTGGTGGTAAACCCCTCTTGGGAGAGCATACGTGCCAGCTCTTCCTGGGTTTCAATATCATTGTTTTTGATTAACTCTAAAATCACAGCCTGACGTTTCTTCTTCATGTTAAAACCTCGATTAACGCATTTTTTCTTTTAATATCTTAGCAAAACTCATCTTTCTTGTCTTGATGAAAGGAGTTACTGCCTGAGCTTTAAATATCCGGATCTCATCTTCCGGATAGAGTTCCACACCCTTTCGCCCATCGTAGACTACCATGGATTGCAAAGTATCTCTCCCGGCAGATGGAGCCATGATACGGATTTTGATGATATCTTCCTTGGCCATAACCACACTTCGGGTAGTCAGGGAATGGGGACAGATAGGGGTGAGTACGAAATTCTTACATGTGGGATTCAGGATAGGCCCCCCGGCAGACAGATTGTAGGCGGTGGATCCCGTGGGAGTACATATGATTACACCATCGGCATAATAACTCTCTATATCCGTCTCGTTGATCCGGACATTCAATCCCACCACATTGGAATAGCTGCTTTTGGATATGACGATATCGTTTAGGGCCGTGTAAGTTTCTATCATCTTACCTCCCCGATATACTTCACATGCGATCATGGTGCGATGCTCAATCTGATAATCATCCTCCAGCAGGTGTTCCAAAGTTTCATTGATATCATTGACAGTTACTTCGGCCAAAAAGCCCAATGTTCCAAGATTGATACCCAGAAGGGGAATATTCATGCCGATGACTTTGGTGGCGGCATTTAATATGGTACCGTCCCCCCCAATCACCAGGATACAATCCGTACCTTCCGGAACATCGAATGTCTTGGATTTATCCTTGGAATAGTCTTTGAAACAATAACAATCTGCCCCCCGTTCTTCCAGATACAAACGAATCTGGTTGGTGACGATGGAATCCATATCTTTTTCTTTATTTGTGATGATCAAAAATTGTTTCATAGGCTTTCTTTGTGAGATAACGCATCATGGGAGGCAGCTACTACAGCCGGAACTGCGGATTTGTCCACGGCATCCGGATCTGAGCTTTTCTTCAGATGAAGCAGGTACTCGATATTTCCCTCCGGACCTTTGATCGGTGAATAATCAAGATTCCGCAGAGAAAATCCGATGGATGACGCAAAATCCATCACCTGACAGATTACTTCCTGATGTACTTTTGTATCTCTGACAACTCCTTTTTTTCCTACTTTTTCTTTTCCGGCTTCAAACTGCGGCTTGATCAGACAGACCACCTGACCTCGTTCTTTCAGACAATCTCTTACAGGGATCAGCAGTTTGGTCAGGGAGATAAAAGAAACATCGATGGATACAAAATCCACCGGTTCCCCGATGTCATCCGGCGTGACATATCTCATATTTGTCTTCTCCATACAGACGACGCGGGGATCATTTCTCAGTTTCCAGTCCAGTTGCCCTCTCCCTACGTCGATGGAATAAACCTTAGCGGCACCGTTCTGGAGCATACAATCTGTAAAGCCGCCTGTAGATGCACCGACATCCATACAGGTCTGTCCGTCAAATGATAATCCAAACTGTCGGACAGCCTTCTCCAGTTTCAAGCCGCCTCGGCTGACATAAGGGAGACTGGTCCCATGTATCTCTATGGTTTTTGCAGAGTTTTCATCAAATGTGGTGCCGGGCTTGTCTTCTCTCTGTCCGTTCACAAACACGATACCGGACATGATCATCGCTCTCGCTTTCTGGCGGGAGGCGGACAAACCTTGTTCCACAAGCAATATATCAAGACGTTGTTTCATTCTATCCTCTCTATAATACGGGCAGCCATGGAATCAGCATCAATTCCACACCATTGTCTCTGACAATCTACTGTGGCGTGATCCACAAAACAATCATCGATACCGAAATTTAAGAGATCACACTTTAATCCGGTTTCGTAGAGATATGCGGATATCATCTGGCCAAATCCACCGATTTTCAGGTTTTCTTCCACGGTAATGATCAGCTCATAGGAAGAAGATAATTCCTGAATCAATTCCTTGTCAAAGGGTTTGAGAAATCTGACATTTACAAGACCGGGGTCATAACCCTTCTCTTTTAGAAGATCTGTCAGCTTTAACGATTCTTCTATCATGTTTCCAACAGACAGAATCACCATTTTCTCTCCCTTGTGTATGATTTCACTTTTACCCAGGACGATGGGTTCCCTGTATTCATCCAACCCTTGATAAGCTTTGCCTCTGGGATATTTCATGGCGATGGGACCGTCATGATCTGTGGCAAAATCCATCATTGATCTCATCTCCCAGTCATTTTTCGGTGCCATGATGACCAGATTCGGAATATGACTCAGGTAGGAGATGTCAAAGGTTCCCTGATGGGTTTCTCCGTCTGCCCCCACCAGTCCCGAACGGTCAAGACAGAAGAATACAGGTAACTTCTGCATGCAGATGTCATGGATGATCTGATCATAAGCTCTCTGCATGAAGGTGGAATAGATGGCTACCACAGGGCGAAGTCCGTTCGCAGCCATTCCGCCTGCACAGGTCACGGCATATTCTTCGGCGATTCCGACATCGTAGAAGCGGTCAGGGAATACCTCCTTAAAACGGTTCAGACCCGTTCCGGAAGGCATGGCGGCAGTGATGGCCACGATGTCTTTTCTCTTTTTTGCGATATTGATCAAGTGCTCTGAAAAAACATCGGTATAGGATACTCCACCAGACCCCAGAGCCTTGCCGGTTTTCAGATCAAAAGGTCCGATACCATGAAAATACTCGGGATTCTTTTCCGCAGGGAGATATCCTTTTCCTTTTTTGGTAATCACATGGACCAGAATCGGTCCCCTGTGTTTCTTGGCGGTCTCGATGGCATGAATCAGATCCGGTATGCTGTGTCCGTTTACCGGACCGTAATATGTGATTCCCATATTTTCAAAAAGCATGCCGGGAATCAGAAAGTTCTTTAAAGAATCTTTGGATCGTTTGATGGTTTTGGACACCCCATGACCAAAGATAGGAATCTGGTTTAAGTGTTGTTCCACCTGATCCTTCAGTTTCTTGTATTTCTCTTTGGACCGGATGTCTCCAAGATACATACTCATGGCTCCTACATTTTCAGAGATGGACATCTCATTGTCGTTCAGTACCACGATCATGTTGGTCTTGTGCTTCTTGAACTCGGAGAGATTGTTCAGGGCTTCATAAGCCATACCACCACTCAATGACCCATCACCGATCACGGCCACAATGGTCTCATGATGCCCCCGGGAATCTCTGGCCAGAGCCAGACCCGCAGCGGCGGCGATGGAAGTGGAACTGTGTCCTGCTCCGAAACTGTCACAATCACTCTCCTTGCGTTTGGGAAATCCGCAGAGACCTCCCTCCTGCCGAAGGGTAGAGAAACGGTCTTTACGACCGGTAAGGATCTTATGGGTGTAGGACTGATGCCCCACATCAAACACGATCTTGTCCTCCGGCAGATCAAGACAGTAATGCAAGGCCATGGTAAGCTCCACTGTACCTAGGTTGGAAGCCAAGTGACCTCCTGTCTTGCTTACATGTTTCAGGATAAATGTCCTGATCTCTGTGGCCAGTCTGTCATACTCTTCCACAGGAATCTTCTTTATATCATTTGGCTGATTAATCTGTTTCAGTATTTTTCCCATAGTATTCTCCGATCTCTGTCAGTTCTTTCTTCCACTTAGATACAGAAGCAAATCACGAAGATAGGTATTCTTATAGGGCAACGTATCAAAATCTTCGATGGCGGAATTGGTATATGCCTGTACATCCTCCATCGCCTGAGTAAGGCCCTTGATAGATACGTATGTATTTTTATTATTTTTCTGATCACTTCCCACAGGTTTGCCCAATTCCTCCTGGGTGCTTGTGATATCCAATATATCGTCCTGGATCTGGAAAGCCAGTCCGATCTTCTGGGCGATGCCTTCCATGGTATGAATCTCTTCCTGACTTGCACCGGCCAGGATAGCTCCAATCATCATGGAGCATTCGATCAGAGCCGAGGTCTTGTTCTTGTGGATGAAAAGCAGTTCATCCAGAGAAATCTCTTTATCCTCATCTACAACATCCGCTGTCTGCCCTCCGATCATACCATAGATACCGGGCTTGGAAGCGAGCACCTGAAATGCTTTGGCTGTGGTGATATCCCGGCTGTCACCCCGGAAGGCCTTGGATGCAGTCTCGAAAGCATAATTCAAAAGACCGTCTCCGGCCAGGATAGCAAGAGCTTCCCCATATACGATATGAGCGGTCTTCCTTCCTCTTCGATAATCGTCGTTATCCAGGGCCGGCAGATCGTCATGGATCAGGGAGTAGGTGTGTATCATCTCTATGGCAGCCATAAAGGGTTCAATCAGATTCCTGTCTTTTCCGCCAAACATGAGATAAGTCTCTTCCATCAGCATGGGACGGATTCTTTTTCCCCCTGCATTCATGGTATAATTCATGGCGGCCAGGACAGATTTCTGATAGCCTTTTTCCTCCGGCAGATAAGAAGCCAGAATGGATTCAATATGATTCGTCTTTTCCTGGATCTGCTTGTTGATCGATGTTTCCATTCTGTCCCTCCTGTAAGACAATAATCTCTTTTTCTGTTTTATCCAGAGTCAGATTACATTTCTCCAGCAATTTGACCCCTTTTTTATATAAGTTCATGGAATCATCCAGACGAATGTCCGGTTGTTCCAGGGCTTCAATGATAAGATCCAGTTCCTTAAATGCATCTTCGAGAGAAAATTTATTTTTAGCCATGCTCACCTGTCCTCTTCTTTGATGATTTTTCTGCTTTCAACATCTGCTCTTCCGTCTTTGAATATAAGTGTAAAAATCTCTTTGTCTTCTATCTGATTTACGGAAGAGATAGGGGTCTCATCCTTCTTCTGAGCGAACACATACCCCCCGCGAAGCCGCATGGATGGAGATAAAGCGGTAAGCTTCTCCCCGTAGAATTCAAGCCTATGGGCGGTCCGGGTCATCTGGTTATCAATCAGAGTATTGAGTCGGTCCCGGTATAGAATCAGCTGTGTCCTCTGTCGTTCCAGCCTGGTTCCCGGATGGTTGGCCAAAAGCAATTTACGGTAAGTATCCAGCTGACTTCTGACCTGGTTGGTTTTATAAAAAATTCTCTGCTCCAGTGCGTCCTGATAGCGGTCCAATTGCTGCAGGATAGAGAAGACATCCGGGATGGCCAGCTCACATGCGGCAGATGGAGTCGGTGCCCTCAGATCCGCACAATAATCTGCGATGGTCATGTCAATCTCATGTCCTGTTCCTGAGATGACCGGTGTGTGTGCGTCGTAGATGGCATCAGCCACTATGCGCTCATTGAATGCCCACAGATCTTCCATGGAACCTCCGCCTCTTCCTATGATGATGACATCTACACCATAGTGATCAAAGAATCGGATTCCTTCTGCTATGGTGGAAGCAGCACCTTCTCCCTGTACTTTGGCAGGGTAAAGATAGAGCTGTACGTAAGGATTTCTTCTGGCGGCGACGCTCTTGATATCCTCGATGGCCGCTCCGGTGACTGCTGTCACGATTCCGATGGTACGGGGATAGGAAGGAAGAGGTTTCTTTCGGGTCTGGTCAAAATAGCCCAGGCCTGCCAACTCTTTTTTCAACTGTTCGAACTTCTGATAGAGGAGTCCGGCACCCGCGAGGCTGATCGTCTTAGCATATAACTGATAGGCTCCGTCTCTTTCAAATACAGAGACATGGCCTGCCACGATCACAAGCTGACCGTTCTCCAGACGGAAATCCAGTCCTCCCGCACGGTTTTGCAAAAACATGACACACTTTAGGCTGCTTCTGGCATCCTTCAGGGTGAAATAAATATGCCCGGAAGAGTGGTATTTACAGTTGGATATCTCCCCTTTGATATGGATCATCCTCAGGGCATAATCCGACTCAAAGATACGGTGTATGTAGGAATTCAGCTGGGATACGGTAAATATATGATTCATGAAAATTAAAGATCCCCTTTATATACAAAGTGCAGAGCATAAAGTACAAAGAGACGGTCAACGCAGATACCACATTCACCGTCTTCCCTTCTCTCTGACCGGTCTTCCATCATGAGGCAAGACCGTAAGTATATCACAGATGTTCAGTTATCGCGGTTCAAAATCATAGTATCCGATTGACTCATCAGGCAAGTTTCGCCAGCACCCCGTTGATAAACCGGGGCGCTTCTTCACTGCAGTAGATCTTGGCAATCTCCACAGCTTCGTTGATTGCCACACCGGTAGGTATATCTTCATCATAAAGTATCTCATAAACAGCCAGGCGGAGGATAGCCAGCTCCGTCTTCCCAAGACGGCTTAATCTCCATCCCTGACAGATCTCCCGGATCTTCTCATCGATGGAAGTAAGATCATCCAGGATGGATGTCAGTTTATTGCGGATGTACATCCGGTCCTCCTCCCCCTCCACCTGCAGGTAGAAAGATTCGGCTTGTTCTTCCAGTTCTTCTCTGGTATTGAATTCAATTCGGAAAAGCAGAAGAAAAATACTCTCTCTCAGTTTTCTCCTTGACATCTTCATAAAAGAACCTCCGTGATGGTAAAGTTAATTCTCGAATACACAGGATCAGTCGATCTGAATCCCGGCGATCCGGATGTTGATCTCTTCCACATTCAATCCGGTCATAGTTTCAATGGCACTTTTCACGCGGTCCTGTACTTCCTCGGACACTTTGGCGATATTCACCCCATAATCAAGGACCAGTTTCAGGTCGACATCCACGATATCCTGATTGATGAGAATCTTCACACCTTTGGATAATTTCTTCATGCCAAGTTTGCTGACAATCTCGTTGGTGATATTGCCGTACATCTTGTTAACGCCCTCTACCTCTGTGGCTGCAAGACCTGCGATCACTGCTACCACTTCGTCGGCAATCTGTACATTTCCGATGCTTTGTATATCATAATCCGTATTTGTCGTATTCATTTTATTCTCCATAGGATCCTCCTTCGAATGTTTATTCCATGGTACGGGGAATTCTATATGGTGAGAGAAATCCCCATAATCATTATATCAAATATGGTATCTTTTTCAACTATTAGATTCCTGTAGGCATACGTTCCACCGGATCGTAGCCTGCCTCCTTAAGAGCCTCTTTGATCACATGTTTATGTTCTTCTCCAAATGCTTCCATGGTGATGGTAAGTTCTACCGAGCTGTTACGGTTCACACTGACAAACTGGTTGTGCTCCAGACGTATGATATTGCCTTTTTCCCGGGCTATGATACTGGACACCTTGGTCAGCTGGCCAGGCACATCCGGAAGACGTACGGAGATGGTAAAGATACGGGAACGGAGGATCAGGCCGTTCTGCACTACGGATGACAAGGTAATCACATCCATATTGCCACCGCTAAGGATGGATACCACCTTCTTCTTTTCAGCCTGGAGATGCTTAAGTGCGGCTACGGTAAGCAGGCCGGAATTCTCCACAAATAGTTTGTGATTCTCCAGCACATCAAGAAATGCACCGATCAGTTCATCATCTTCGATGGTGATCACGGAATCCAGATTCTGCTGAAGGTAAGGGAAGATTTTCTCTCCCGGCGTCTGTACTGCCGTACCGTCGGCAATGGTACTGACATGCTCCAGAGTGACAATCTCCTTCGCCTCCAGAGATTTCTGAAGGCAGTTGGCCCCGGCCGGTTCCACACCGATTACCTTGATCTTGGGATTGAGCATCTTGGCAAGGGTAGAAACACCCGTGGCCAATCCTCCACCCCCCACAGGTACAAGGATGATATCCACGGTGGGAAGCTCTTTCACAATCTCCATGGCGATGGAACCCTGTCCGGTTGCTATTGCAAGATCATCAAAAGGATGAATGAAAGTATAACCTTTTTCCTCTGCCAGCTGTTGCGCCATCTTTGCAGCTTCATCATAGACCTTGCCATGAAGGATCACTTCTGCCCCCAGGTTTCTGGTTCGGTTTACCTTCAGTAAAGGGGTAGCCTCCGGCATGACGATGGTGGCAGGAACGCCGAATTCCCTGGCTGCATAGGCAACTCCCTGGGCATGATTTCCCGCGGATGCGGCGATCAGACCTTTTTTTCTCTCTTCCTCGGTCAAAGTTGAAATTTTATAATAAGCACCCCGGATCTTATATGCTCCTGTGAGCTGGAGGTTCTCCGGTTTCAGGTAGACGCTATTTCCTGTCTGTTCAGAAAAGAAATCACTCTTGATAAGATTTGTGGGCAAGATAACCCGCTGAATAATATGATACGCTTCCTCAAAGCTGTCCAGATTCAATTCATTCATTTTCTGTCTCCGTTTCTTCAGCTTCTGCTTCTTCTGTAACACTCTCTTCTGACTCTGTCTCTGCATCTTCTTCCTCTTCCCGTTCGAATAACGCGTTGACAAAAGAGTCGGAATCAAATTTCTGAAGGTCCTCGATCTTCTCGCCGATACCGATATATTTTACAGGGATATTCATCTCTGCCTGGATGGCAATAGCGATGCCTCCCTTAGCAGTTCCATCCAGTTTTGTAAGCACAATACCGGAGATATCGGTAACTTCCTTGAACTGTCTTGCCTGCATAAGCGCATTCTGCCCGGTGGTTCCGTCCAGTACGATCAGTGTCTCAAGGTTGGCTTCCGGGTATTCTCTCTCGATCACTCTGCGGATCTTGGACAATTCGTTCATAAGATTCTTCTTATTGTGCAGTCTGCCGGCGGTGTCCACGATAAGCACATCGGCTTTTCTGGATCTGGCGGCCTGGCAGGCATCGTATACAACTGCGGCAGGATCCGACCCCTCCTGCTGGGCGATGATATCAACACCGGCCCGGTTCGCCCAGGTGGTGAGCTGTTCGATAGCAGCCGCACGGAATGTATCTGCTGCTGCCATAATCACCTTTTTATTCTGGGATTTCAGCTGGGATGCCAGCTTACCGATCGTGGTCGTCTTGCCAACTCCATTGACACCGATAACCAGAACTACAGAGGTCTGGTTTTCAAAGGCATAGGCGTTTTCATCCACTGCCATCTGTTCTTTGATGATATCAATCAGCAGTTCACGGCATTGGGCAGGCTCCTTGATGTTTTGTTCGTCGACTTTCTCCTGTAAGTCTTCGATGATTTTCATGGTAGTGTCAACTCCCAGATCCCCCATGATCAGGATCTCTTCCAATTCTTCATAAAAGTCGTCATCAATCTTGGAAAACCCGTTAAAAATGGAGTCGAGTCCCCTCACAATATTCTTTCTGGTTTTTGCAAGGCCGCTGACCAGACGACTGAAAAATCCTTTTTTCTCACTCATATATTAACCCTGTTATCCTTTCTGAAGGTAATGATTTCGTTAAGCCTATTTTAGTTCTTTATCGATCAGATCGACGGAAATCAATGTGGAGATTCCCTTCTCCTGCATAGTGATACCATAGAGGACATCTGCCGCATTCATGGTTCCGCGGCGGTGAGTGATCACGATGAACTGGGTATCATCCGACAGACTTCTCAGATACCTTGAGAATCTGACAATGTTTGTATCATCCAGTGCTGCTTCAATCTCATCCAGGAGACAGAAGGGGGATGGTTTCAGATTCTGGATGGCAAACAATAGTGCGATTGCTGTCAGAGCCCGTTCTCCGCCGGACAGCAGAAGGATATTCTGCAGTTTCTTTCCGGGTGGCTGAGCGATGATGCGGATACCACTGCCAAGGATGTCTTCCTGATCCACCAGTTCCAAAGATGCGGTACCACCCTGGAAGAGGTCGCGGAAAACATGACGGAACATATCTTTGATATCCTGGAACTTCTCCTCAAACTGTGCCTTCATCTTTGTGTTGAACTCATCGATCAAAGTCAGCAGTTTTTCTTCCGTCTCTTTGATATCATCATATTGCTCTCTGAGGAAAGCGTACTTCTCTCCCACGGCCTTATATTCTTCGATGGCTCCCACGTTTACATTCCCAAGTGCCTTTATCTTCTGGCGGATTCCTTTCTTCTCTCTGCGCCACTGCTGAAGTTCTTTCTTGGAAAGTTCCTCATTTTTCATGGACAGGGTATTATTGTAGGTCATCTCATAGTTTTCCCACATATAATCAGCCAGAGTTTCCAATTCGTGGGTCATCTTCTCCAGGGAAGAAGAAAGCCTTGACTCCTCCTTCTCCAGAAGACGTAATTTCTCTCCTGCTTCCTCCAACTCTTTGTAGCTGATATTCAGCTCTTCCGTGATATTTCTTCTGGCTTCACGGACAGCTTCCATGGCATTTTCAAGGACGTAGATCTTCTCTTCTGCCATATGGAGCAGCTCCTTCTGCTTGGTGAGTTCTTCATTGTGATGGCGGTTCTCCAGAAGAAGGCGGTTCTGCTCTTCCTTGGAGTCACGAATGCCATCCCGGAAGGACTGGATTTCTTCCTGAAGCCTTTGCACGGTGAGATGGATGAATTCAATTCTCTGTTTTGTCTGTCCCTGCTTTAGGATCAGCTCATTATACTGTTCCTGGAGTACATCCGACTGAGAGGACAACTCCTGGATCTGCTGATCGATATCCACCATAGTATCCTGGTTTTCCTCGGATATCTTTTCATGGCTTATCTGATGTTTGGACAGGGATTTTTTCTGGACCACGATTTCTGAGATCTGCTCTTTGATAGCCTCATGTTCTATCTTGAGATCATCCAGCCGTTTCTGTAATTCCGACTCCTTCTCTATCATCTGGGGGAGCTGATTATTTAATTCCGTCAGATGGTAGACAGATTCATCCAGTTTCTCCTTTTTCCGGCGCAGGTCTTCTGCAATATTAAAGGAATCTTCCTCAAGGGATGCCATATCTTTTTTTAATTGTTCACAGGCTTTCCATGCTTGCTGCATGGCCTCTTTGCTTTCTTCTATCTCACGGTGTCTGCCCAACAGATTGCTGTTGTTTCGATATGCGCCACCGGTGATGGAACCTCCCGGGTTAAGCAACTCCCCGTCCAAAGTGACAATCCGCAGACTGAAATTATATTTCTTGGCCAGATACAAGGCACAATCCACATTTTTGGCCACGATAGTTCTACCCAGAAGGGAGGCAATCAGATTATGAAAACGATCCTCTGCACTTACCAGGTCACTGGCAATACCGATCACACCATCTTCCTCAAGGATCTGCGGATTGATGGCTATATTTCTCTTTCGTATGCTGGTCAGAGGCAGAAATGTTGCTCTACCAAGACGATTCCGTTTCAGATAGGAGATCATCTTCTTGGCTACCGCCTCATCCTCTGTCACGATATTCTGGAGGGATCCTCCGAGGGCGATCTCTATGGCGGTCTCGTATTGTTGATCCATGGTGAGGATATCTGCCACGACACCGATGATAGCCGGATTGTTCTTCTTCTGTTCCATCACATGTTTGATGGATTTCTGGTAACCCTCATAACGCTCGGTAAGGTTGGACAAGGTCTCATACTGAGAACGGTTTCTGTGGTAAAGCTGGTTCTGCTGATCCATATTCTTTCTGCATTCTTCCAAAGAACTCTGAATGTGAACCTGGGCCTGCTTTTCTTCCTCATGAGCAATCTGCCACTTCTCCTTTTCCTTCTCAACCGATATGATCTCATCCTTTAGGGAAGAGGCACCCTGATGGTAGGAAGCAATCTCCGATTGCAGAGTAAGATATCGGCTGTTGTATTCGGCATTACGGATATTAAGCTGTTCTTCCAATGTCTCCAGCCTGGTAATCTGTTCCTTCAGATCAGAGGTGTCACTGAGATGGGTGAGCATATGCTCCTGCTCTTCTGATCTGGCTTCTTCCAAAGTTGTAAGCCGGTCGGACAGCTTCTGACGGTCAATTTCAAGGACCCGCAAAGCATTCTCACAGTCTTCAAGAGCAGCTTCTTCCAGCTGAATCTGACTCTCCTGTTCTGCCATCTCTTTTTCACGTGTTTTGATCTCTTCTTCAGATTGCTGGATGTTGATGCGGAATTGCTCTTCCAGGAGAAGATTTTTGTCCACTTCATGCTGCAACTCCACGATAGAGCGGTCGATGATACTTTTCTCTTCGCGGAAAGATGACATTTCCTGTTCCTGCTCTTCGGCCTCCTTCTCATAAGCCTTGGCTTGTTCCCGAATGGAAGAGTTGATTTCCTTTTGACTGTTATACTCTTCCCTGGTCTCTTCCAGCTGATCTTTTACGATAGAAAGACCCGACTCACTCTGTTCCTTCTCCGTGGAAGCGTTGGCATAGTCGCGGATAAAGAGCTGAATGTCGATCTCTTTCTCCCTGTCCCTGAGTTTCAGATATTGTTTTGCTTTCTTACTCTGTTCTTCCAGGGGACCGACTTGTGTCTCAAGGACATTTAAGACATCGGTGACACGCACAAGATCTGCCTGGGTTTTCTCCAGGGCTTTTTCTGTGACATGACGGTCCTTTTTGTACTTCGCGATACCTGCGGCCTCATCAAAGAGTTCTCTGCTGTCTTCCAGACGCCCGCTCAATATCTTCTCCACCTGGCCCTGGCCAATGATAGAATATCCTTCTTTTCCGATTCCGGTATCATAGAATAATTCCACGATCTGTCTTCTGCGGCAGACGGATCCGTTGATCAGATATTCACTTTCTCCGGAGCGGTAGACTCTTCGGGCTACTTTGATCTCATCATAATCCAAAGGAATCTTACGGTCACTGTTTTCAAAGGTGATGGCAACATAGGCAAAGCCCAGCGGTTTCCTGCTTTCAGTACCGGAAAAAATGACATCTTCCATCCTGGAACCACGCAATTGTTTGGCACTCTGCTCACCCAATACCCAACGGACAGCATCCCCGATATTGCTTTTTCCGCTGCCGTTGGGCCCGACGATACCCGTTATCCCATGGGGAAATTCAAATATAATTTTATTGGCGAAGGATTTAAATCCGTTAATCTCTATATTTTTTAGGTACATAGTTCTCCTACTGTCTCTTCAACATAAGAAGGGTACGGTAAGCAGCCATCTGCTCAGCACTCTTCTTGGTCCGCCCGTTTCCCTGGGCATAGGCTTTGTTCCCGATGTAAGTCTCCACGGTAAATTCTTTATTATGATCCGGACCGGATTCACCGATCAGCTGGTACCGGAGGCTGCCTTCTTCCGAAGCCTGCACCATCTCCTGCAAAATGGTCTTGGCATCATAGAACAAAGTCCGATCACCGATTCCATCCAACAGATAGGAATGGATAAAGCGGGAGGCCATCTCCATGCCACCGTCCACATAGATGGCACCGATAAGTGCTTCGAAAGCATCCGACAGGATGGAATCTCTTTCTCTCCCCCCTGTGCTGTCTTCACCATGGCTAAGAAGAAGGTATTCGCCGAGATTGATATCCCTGGCACAGGAGGCCAGGGTGAACTCGCACACCATGCTGGACCGGGTCTTTGTCATCTTACCCTCATCATAATCCGGATAAGTCCGGAACAGATAGTCCGATACAGTGATCTCCAAAACGGCATCCCCCAGAAATTCCAGACGTTCATTATTCTGCCTGACCTTATTTTTCTGCTCGTTGGCATAGGAACTATGAGTCATTGCCAGCAACAGAAGATCCTTATCCTGAAAGTGATAAGAAATCTTATCTTCCAGAACAGATAATCGGATTGGTTTCATCTTCAGGCCTCCTGTTCACTATCAGACTGAGAAGCCGGATTCAGATGCTCCATGATCTTCTCGTTGATTCGTTGTTCCTTAAAAGCAACACACTGGAAAATAGCGTTCTTCGTCTCTTTTGCTGTGGCATTTCCATGGATTTTTACCACCAGCCCTTTTAATCCGAGAAGAGGGGCTCCACCATATTCGGTGGCATCAAATTGTTTTAAGGTATCTTTCAGTGCCGGCTTCACCAGCAAAGCTCCGATTTTACTGCGAAGAGAGGATAGCATTCCTTTCTTGATCATGGAGATCAAGGTGCTGGCAACTCCTTCCAACATCTTCAGTACCACATTTCCTACAAAAGCCTCTGTCACGATGACATCCGTATATCCGGAAGCGATGTCCCTTGCTTCCACACTTCCGATGAAATTGATGTTCGGGCACTCTTTAAGTAAGGGGAAAGTCTCTTTGACAAGAGCATTGCCCTTGGTCTCTTCTGCCCCGATATTCACAATGGCAACCTTGGGATTCTTCACTCCAACGATATTTTCCATATAGATGGAGCCCATCTGGGCAAACTGAACCAGATGTTCCGGTCTGGCATCCACATTTGCACCACAGTCGATCAGCAGGGAAACTCCCTTCTCAGTTGGAATAATAGGAGCAAGCGGCGCACGTTTTACACCCTTCGCCTTTCCCACCAACACTTGTCCTCCGACCAAAACAGCTCCGGAACTGCCACCGGAGATAAAGGCGTCACACTCTCCGCTTTTCACGGAACGGATTCCCACTACCATGGAAGAATCTTTTTTCTTCTTGATGGCGACAGCAGGGGATTCTTCCACACTGATCACTTCTGTCGTGTGGGTGATCCGGACCTGGTCCTGAGGATAGGAATATTTTGCAAGTTCTCTTCGTATCTGAGTTTCATCTCCAAATAGATGAACAATGATGGCTTCACTGGTATTCACGGCTTCTACAGCACCCTTCACGATTTCCATGGGGGCGTTATCCCCGCCCATGGCATCCAGGGCAACGATGGTTTTATCTGTCATAATCATTTCCTCCTGTATCATTGGTGTTCGCTTAACACATCCTGCTTTATGTGACTATTTCATGATTCACATCTTGAAAATGTTAAGGCAGCACCAATAAGATTCTTTTATAAATAGATTAACACTGTAACTGAATTATTATATCATAAGTCCTATATGAAATCATCAAAAAAGAAAAAGAAACATCTCAATTTCCTCAAAAATCGAGATGTTTCTGCCATAGTTTCCTTTATGAATGATTCTTATTTCTGAAGATCCTCCACCGGGAATTCTCCAAATTCATATCCGGCTTCCCTGGCCCCATCTATAAAGTCTCCCAGGATCTCTGTGTTGGTCTTGGAGATGGCATGGAGAAGATAGATGGCACCCGGATGGATATATTCAAGACAACGGTCAAGGGTTTCTCCCGGGTCTTCCTGATCTTCCGGGTCATAATCATGGTAGGCAAAAGACCAGAAGATGGAGGAATATCCCATCTGTTGCAAAAGTGCGCAGGACTGTTTGCTGGCATTGCCCTGAGGGAATCTGAACAGCCTCATCTGGTAACCGAAGGTATCATAGATCTCATCATTCAACTTCTTGATGTCTTTGTACTCAGCTTTCAAGCCAAGAGAGGGCATCCCTGCAGCCGGGTGGGAACAGGTGTGATTACCGATAATGTGGCCTTCGTCAATCATCCTCTGGATCAATTCCGGATGTTCATCGTAGAACTGTTCCGTCACGAAGAATACAACCTTCACCTGTTTTTCTTTCAGGGTATCAAGGATGGTAGGAGTATAACCGTTCTCATACCCTTCATCCATGGTAAGGTAGATGATCTTATCCTCTGTATCGATATGATTGTAAGCGGAATATTTGCCGTATAAAGAGTCATAATACTCCAGTCCGTCGGGACGGTTGAGGTCATCTCTCCATTTGTTGGAAAAACCGTATTCTTCGGAATCATTGGAGATCTCGGATAAAGCGTCAAAATCCACATTGGTCACATCCATCTTCTCAGTTGCATAGGAAGGCAACCCTTCTGTTCCGGTTTCGGGAACCGCCTGGGTGCTGGTTTCTTCCGGTGCGGCTGTGGATAGCTCCGTGGTGGCTTCTGCACTCTCAGTATTCTCTGTATTCTGTATCGCTGTGGTGGCAATCTCAGATGCCTCTTCCTGCTTGTTCCCGGATGCCGGACTTCCACATGCGGTCATGGTCATACATAAAGATAAAGCCATCAGAATTGCGATTGATTTCTTCATGGATATTGCTCCTCTCTATTTGCTTGTATAATAGGTACGACGGAACCGCTTTGCTGTGCCATTCCTCTTGATATGACAAATCTTAACTTTATAATCAGACAAAGGTGCCAGAACTTCGCCGGTATCCGTCCTGCTTAACTGAAGATATCTGGCGATTGCCCTTGCGTCGGCCTCAGCCAGCTTCTGCAGCTGTTCTTTCGAGCAGAGAAAATCATAAAAGTCATCTTCGTTATCAATAAAACCATGTTCTATAATTACAGCAGGGATATCTTTCTTGACAAGCTTCCGGATGAGTGCATAGTAATCTGCAGGTTCTCCGTTTTCATAATCATAATCTTGGGAAGCTCTCATAAGCAATCCGTTATTATGCAGCCCAACCTCAGATAGCTCAAAAGCGATATTACAGCCAAGCCGCTGTGCAGCCTTTCCGATTTCTTTCTTGTAATTGCCAAGTGGTACTACTACCGAAAAACCACTGGCATAACCACCGGCACCTACTAGGGTATTATTATGCAGACTCACAAAGAGGTCCGCCTTCTTCTCAATGGCAAATCTGGCTCTTTCATCCGGATACAGAAAGACATCTTTTGATCTTGTCATGATCACTTTAATGTTATCGTACTTCTTCAGTTCTCTCTTCAGAAATCTGGCTATCTTGAAATTCACCGTTTTTTCATGGATTCTTCCCTCTTCCGACTGGAAGAATGCTCCGGTATCATTTCCTCCATGGCCCGGGTCAATCACCACCCGGAAGACGGGTTCTTCCACCTCAGTAGTTGTGACAGCTGCTTCTGTGGCAGCGGTGCTTGCATCTGCGGCAGCTTTCTTCTCCCGTTCCTTATCCTTATTCCGCTCTATCCCATATCGGATGGAAACAGCAAGAATCAGGGTACTGATATATAGGAACAAAAAGAGTAGAATTCGTTCGTAATCTTCACGGTTTCTCATGTCATGTCAACATCCCTCCATTTTTAATTAGTTATAACTACCCAATACATAGGAAATATTCTATCATATTCTTAACAAAAAAACATACCAAATTTT
>CADBOX010000218.1 GCA_902796415.1 uncultured Lachnospiraceae bacterium | reverse complement strand
TTTTTAATTTAGTTTATCCATTCTACTTTACCGGAGCTGATATCATAGATCCCCCCGGAGATATCTATCCCTGCAATCTCCGGATGCAGGGCAAACTCCTCTTTCAACCTCTCCATGGCATGAAGTACATTAAGTCTGCAAGCCTGAGATGGGTCTTTCTCCGCCCCGATGGCTTCCTGTATGTCTTCGATAATGAAGCGGATAAATCCGTCGCTGTGCCCTTTCAGAGCCGCATCGACGGCACCGCATCCTGTATGTCCCAGGACAATGATCTGGCCGCAATCCAGGTGAGAGGCGGCATACTCGATACTGCCCAGCTGGTGGTTATCCAGCACATTTCCAGCTACACGAATTACAAAGAGGTCACCGATATCCGCAGAGAATATTTTTTCCGGAACAACCCGGGAATCGGAGCAACAGATTACGATAGCATAAGGATGCTGACCCTCTCTGGAAGTCTTCATCCTTAAATCCGCCGAAGATGTGGCCAGATAATCCTCATTTCCTCTGTTCATCTTAATTCGAATCATTTCTTTCATAATTCTCATCTCTCCTTAATATTGTAATACAATTCCTCATTTTATACCGGTGTTCCAACTTCTATAAGATTTCCATCCGGATCATAAAACCGTATCACTTTCTGTCCCCAGCTGTGAGTCATGAGTCTGTTCACATACTTTACTTCAGGATAGTATTCTTCGAGTTTTTTTACAAATCCTTCTAGATCGGGCTCTTCGAAATACAGTTCACAGGAGTTGTTTTCAGGTATGATTTCTTTTCCAAGGAATTTCGTCCAATATTTTTCTTCCTGGAGGACAAGGCCTTCTGTCAGAATCATATTTCCGTCATTATCAAGAATCATCTCAAGGCCAAACAGATCATGGTAAAACTTTCTGGATCTTTCAATATCTTTCACAACAATCAATACATTTTTCAGTTTCATCAATTTCCCCTTACATGTTATGAAACACAACCAGTCCTGTCTATCATACCATATTTCGCCCGGCTTCTCCATAGCCGTCTTGGCTAATGAGTCTCTCTAAAGCTTTTCTCACCCCGTCATCGTCACAGCTTTCACAGTTTATGTCCGCCAAAGCCTTTGCCTCATCGGTTCCGTTTGCAGGCACGACAGCACAGCCTGCAGCTTTGAGCATGGCCAGATCGTTTGCAGCATCACCAAAGGCAACACTCTCTTCTATCGGTATGTTCAGGTGTTCGCAGAGGAGTCTCAGAGTCTTTCCTTTGTCTATTCCGGCAGCATTGATTTCGATAAAGATTGGTCCGGAGGTAGTGATAAAAAGCTCGGGAAACTCCTCTTTCAGTCTTGCAATGATACCTGGTGTCAGGTCATCGTCCTTCGAATAAAGAAAAATCTTCTGCAATCCGGACGTCATCTCCTGTAACGTGGCAAAAAGATTTCTGCTGGGTTGCGCCAGATCGAGAACCCCGGCTGCCGCTCTTCTTAAGACATAATCTGAGATCTTTCCGTCTGCCTCCGTGAGAACGTAGCGCTTCCCATCGCAGACAAAAGATGGGTACACCGGCAGAGACTCACTGTATCTTAATACCCTTTCCGCCAGTTCCTTATCGATCGTAAAATTATAGATGTAGCGCTGTTCATCAAAATCATACACACCACCGCCGTTGCAGGTGATTGCATATCTCAGATGTTCAATCCTACGCACCGGATCCGGCAATTCCCTGTGGCTCCTGCCGGTGGTTGGTACGAAGAATATATCTTTCTCATAAAGGGAGGAAAGAAACTCTTCCGTCTCCTTTGAGATTGTTTTGTCCGATCTTAACAGCGTACCGTCAAGATCCGTCGCTACCAGTCGAAACATATTTATCTCCTTTCATACAGCAGAAATCGGTTTAATCCTTCAATGATTACCGATCAGAACAGCTGTTGTTCGGGGTCCGAGATTTATTCCGGTCTGATCATTAAGAATCTTTTCCTCACCAGGCTCAGACCGCACGCCATAAGCTTCAAAAGCAAGCCTCCACTGAAAGCCTTCAGGCAGAACAGGAAGTGAAAACCTGTGTTCCTCCCAGTGTGCATTTACCGCAACATAGATAAAAGCATCTTGCTCAGTATCATATTTGTTATGATCCTCTGCATATAGATACGCAAAGGTAAGAGTATCTTCATTCTCCTGAAGCTCCCATGGAGTCAGAGAATGGAAGGAAAGCTCAGGATAGCCCGTTCCGTTATGGGCGAAGTCAAAGCTGTTAGCCCTTAGAACAGGATGAGCTTTTCGAAAGGCGATCAGACTCTTTACATAATCATGTATATCCTTATTCTTCTTTAAAAAACTCCAGTCTAACCATGATATCTCATTATCCTGGCAATAAGCGTTATTATTACCCCACTGAGTATTGGCAAACTCATCTCCGGAAAGAAGCATGGGTATGCCCCGGCTTGTAAGGAGGATTGTGAGTATGTTTTTCATCTGCCTGAACCGCAGCTTGTTGATCTCTACATCATCAGTCTCTCCTTCAATCCCACAATTCCAGCTTTCATTATCGTTACAGCCATCACGATTCTCCTCGCCGTTGGCCTCATTGTGTTTCTCATTGTAGGAAACCAGGTCATATAAGGTGAATCCATCGTGACATGTGACAAAATTCACCGATGCCTTTGGCCCTCTGAAGCCATACAGGTCATCCGAGCCACCTATACGTTTAATAAGTTCCGGTGTACATCCTCCATTTCCCTTGATAAATTTCCGTAGGCAGTCACGATACTTGCCATTCCATTCAGACCATCGGCCGAAGGCAGGAAAGCTCCCCACCTGATAGAGGCCACCTGCATCCCATGCCTCCGCGATAAGAAAGCTTTTCCCAAGAACTACATCTTTTGCGATAATGTCAAGTAAAGGCGGATGAACCATAGGAGCACCCTTCTCATCCCTTGACAGAATCGACGCCAGATCAAAACGAAAACCATCAATATGATATGCTGCCACCCAATATCTCAGACAGTCCAGCACGGTATTTCTCACAACCGGATTATTACAGTTCATCGTATTGCCGCATCCGCTGAAATTGTAGTAATACCCATCCGGGGTCAGCAGGTAATAGGTACGATTATCAATCCCTTTGTAGGAGATAAACGGGCCATTTTCATTTCCCTCTGCGGTATGATTAAACACCACATCCAATATTACTTCAATCCCATTCTGGTGGAGCTTCTTTATCATGTTTTTCAGTTCATCCGCTTCCATCCCGAAAGGTGCCGATGCTGCATATCCCGCCTTTGGCGCGAAAAAGCATACGGTAGAATAACCCCAATAGTTGAATAAGTGTTTCCTGTCCTCATTCCCTGCATACTCAAACTCATCGAACTCAAAAATTGGCATGAGTTCCACACAATTGATTCCCAGCTCCTTCAGGTAGGGAATCTTCTCAACGATTCCGGCGAAAGTTCCTTTATAGCGAACTCCGCTTTCAGGATGATTGGTATAAGAACGGACATGCATCTCATAGAT
>CADBOX010000217.1 GCA_902796415.1 uncultured Lachnospiraceae bacterium | reverse complement strand
TTGTCTTAATGATTTGAACAAAAGGAGGATAAGTATGAAATCCTATACTTTGCTAAATGATGATCAGACTTTTGCTTTCTCAGCAGAAAACCCTACCGGAAGAAGGGGTGGAGGTTCCCGTGGCGGAGACTGCACTAAGCTTTCTCCCACAGTAAAGATAAAAGCAGGACAGACTGTAACTCTTGTTGATACCGACGGTCCCGGCCTTATACAGAACATGTGGTTCACCGGATATGTAGGTCATAGTTTCATTATCCGCATCTACTGGGATCATCAGGAACATCCTTCCGTTGAGGCTCCCCTTTCCGCATTTTTCGGATGTGCTTACGATGAAAATTTTTCGGACCGGGACGGAAAATACCCGGTACTAAACTCCGCTGTCATGCTGGTGGCTCCCGGTCGTGGATACAACTGCTTCTTTGAGATGCCCTTTAAAGAACACTGCCGTATCACCATGGAAAACCGCAGCGATTCGGATAAAGAATTATACTATATCATCACAGGCTGCAAAAAGAATGTCCCTGAAAATATTGCTTACTTCCATGCATCTTACCGGCAGGAACACCCGGTGGTGAAAGGACGGAGTTATACGATCATAGATGGTATAAAAGGGAAAGGACAATTTCTGGGAGTCACCCTGGCTACCGGAATGAACGGGAATAATACCTGCTGGGTGGAAGGGGAAGCCAGGATGTACATCGACGATGATATCTACCCCTCCATCCACTATACAGGAACCGAAGACTATTTTACCGGTTCCTACGCATTTGGAAATGACATATATATTAAACAATATCAGACTTTCAGCGGTCATTACAGCGGTCTCTATGCCATCCTGGGGGATAATAAAGATTTCTACAACGGACAGCAGCGTTTTCTCTTATATCGCTTCCATGTTCCGGACCCAATCCACTTTAATACGTCTTTCCGAATGACCATCGATAATCTGGGATGGACCGGCCCCCGTTACGACGATTACACCAGCGTTGCCTACTGGTATCAGTCCTTGCCTTCATCACCACTTCAGGAATTACCTGGGGATATGGATATGTGTATGAAATGAAAGGAACATTGATCTTATGAAAACATATGTCACAAACATGACGGAAGGTAAGCCTGTCCGACTGATTGTCAGCTTCGCCATCCCCCTGATGATAGGCAATATATTTCAACAGCTATATCTGGTTGCTGACAGCATGGTGGTCGGAACCTTTCTGGGGGTAGATGCCCTCGCAGCATTAGGTATCTGCGGCTGGCCCAGCTGGATCGTAATCGGAATGCTGCAGGGGCTTGCCCAGGGTGTCTCCATCATCATGGCGCGTGATTTTGGCAGGGATGATCTTCCCGGTTTGAAGAATACTTATGGAAATGCACTGATCTTATCCGGAGTATTTTCCGTCTGCCTACTGATTATCTCACAGCTGTTATCCCCTGGCATGCTGTTTCTGCTGAATACCCCGGCGAAGTTACATACACCGGCCCTTCTCTATCTTCGGATCACATTTGCGGGTATCCCGGTGATAATGGCTTATAACCTGTTCGCGGCCGCACTGCGGTCCCTTGGTGACAGCAGAACACCCCTCTATGCCATGATCGTTGCCTCCGTACTGAACATCTTTCTGGATCTTCTTTTTGTCTGTATCTTCTCGTGGGGAATCGCCGGAGCAGCCATAGCCACGGTTCTGGCTCAGGTTATCTCTATGTATATCTGCTTAAAAGCAGTGCTGCGGTTACCACATCTTAAGATCATCCGGGCAAATCTGGTCCTGATTCCGGGATTGATCCGACAGATGTTACTTCTGAGCATGCCCATGGCCTTTCAGAACTTCATCATCGCCGGCGGCGGAATGGTGGTTCAATCTGCTGCCAACCGGTTCAGCGTAGAATTTATCGCCGGATTCACTGCAGGGGCAAAGCTTCACGGAGTCCTGGAAATTGCCACTTCTTCCTTCGGCTTTGCCATGACGACTTACGTAGCTCAAAACCTGGGCGCCGGTCGTATCGATCGGATCCATAAAGGTGTGCGGGATGCCATGGGAGCTGCAGTGATCACCTCGATAATTATCGCAGCTACCATGCTTGCCCTTGGCAGACTGATTCTGAGGGGATTTGTGTCCGGAACTCCGGAAGAGATATCCATGACCATCGATGTGGGTTACCGATACCTTGCCATCATGTGTATCTGTCTTCCGGTTCTCTACCTCCTGTATGTTTTCCGTTCATCCATACAG
>CADBOX010000216.1 GCA_902796415.1 uncultured Lachnospiraceae bacterium | reverse complement strand
TACAGTACTTCATCAAGTGCTGGATATGGCTGTTGATGACGATTATATCAGGAACAATCCTTCAGATCGTGTACTTAAAGAGCTTATACAGGCTCATGCGAATGAAACCGAGAAACGTCGTGGACTGACGGTAGCGGAGCAGGAGCTCTTCCTCGATTATATGAAAAACCATGAAACCTATGCTCACTGGTATCCGCTGTTTGCTGTAATGATCGGAACTGGCCTGCGTGTCGGTGAACTGACCGGGCTTCGTTGGTGTGATATCGATTTGGAAGAGGGGATTATCGATGTGAATCATACCCTTGTGTATTATAATCACCGAAACGGAGAATATAAGAAAGGGAATTATTTCGGCGTCAATACACCAAAGACAAAAGCGGGCAGGCGGCAGGTTCCGATGCTGGATTTCGTTAAAGAAGCTTTCCTGATGGAGCAGGCCAATCAGCAGGAGACGGGAGTGAAGTGCAATGTGACGATTGATGGTTACACTGATTTTATTTTTGTGAACAGATTTGGTGAGGCACAGCATCAGGGGACGATCAATAAAGCAATCCGCAGGATCGTCCGTGACTGCAACGATGCTCAGTTTGAAGAGAGCGAAGCTCCTGAGGTCCTGCTTCCGCATTTCAGCTGTCATAATCTTCGGCATACCTTTACGACCCGTATGGTTGAGGCAGGTGTCAATGTGAAAGTGATTCAGGATACACTGGGCCATCGGGATATATCTACAACGATGAACATTTATGCTGATGTAACAAAGGAACTGAGGAAGAGCGAGTTCGATGGACTGGATAGGTTCTTCAAAACTAACAGCCGGAAAGCAAATAAGCAGGATTCAAATGACACTGGTGAAGCAGATACAGATTGACTTTTGAGAATCCTGAAATTACGATAGACCCATATAATACTTAGGGAGTGAGATATCTATGTTATCAGGTCATTTTGAAAATTGTTACGGTATAAAAGAGTTTGACATGGGGACAGGAATTGACTTTTCCAGATCAAACAAAGCGATCATCTATGCCCCGAACGGTGTGATGAAGACTTCCTTTACGAAGGTGTTTGAGGATTTATCGAAGGGAGAAGCAGCAAAAGACAGAATCTTTCCATCGGCAGTGACCTCGTATTCCATTCGTTATTATACAACGGATTACGTTTTCACATCGGCAAATCCAAGGCAGATTCCATCCTGTAATGCCGTATATGTGGTCAACTCATTTGCTGACAATTTCGAATTCACAAAAGAGACTGTCAGCACTCTTCTTGCTGATGAAGCGACCAGGAATGCTTATAATGTTCTGATAGCGCAGTTTATGGAGCAAATCAAAGTGTTTGAGGCGGAACTGGCGGCGAAGTCTGGATTGACGAAACCGAAAGTAAAGCCTACGTTGATTTCGGATTTTCAGCTTCCGATTACTGCGGACTGGCCGGATATTATAAATACTCTGCATGACCAGTTGCAGACGGAGGAGCCCATCATTTATTTGAACGAGATCAAGTATACAGAATTGTTAAGCGATAAAGCAATTGCTGCTTATGGCAAAACCGAATTCAGAAGATACATACAGCAATATATTGAACGTCTTGGAGAATTGCTTCAAGATAGTGAGCTTCTTAGCAACAACTTCACTGATCGCAGCGCAGAGGCACTGACAAAATCATTCACTACGAACGACTTGTTCTCAGTAAATCATAAGGTTGTCCTAAGAGATGGAACAGAGATCTGCAGTCTTGATGAGTGGAAACAGGTAGTTGATTCCCAGATACAGAGAATGTATGCGGATGATACTTTAAGAGCTGCCTTCGAAAAGCTGAAAAAGCTTCTTACGGCAAACAATGAGGTCGACAAGGCACGGCAAATCATCATTGAAAATCAACAGATCATTCCATTACTCTTTGAGTTAATGCATACGAAGAAAAGAATGTGGGCTTCGTACTGTTCCCAGATGGAGAGATCATTTAACGAGTATTATGATGTTATAACAGCCTTTACCACACGTGTACGTGAGCTGTATGAAAGGGCTGAAGCGCAATCTGAACGCTGGAAACAGGTAGTTGAGGAGTTTAACCGCCGTTTCCGTGTGCCATTTACTGTCCAGATTAACAACAAATCAAATTTCATTCTGAAAGATGAGGCACCGAACCTGTCGTTTATCTATAAGCGTGGCTCTGGTGAAAACACTGAAAGTACTGATCTTACAAAAGAGGATTTGCTTCCATCTCTTAGCATGGGCGAGAAGAGAGCGATGTACCTCTTGTATATTCTGTTCGATTTAGAGCGGATTCGTATTCAAGCTGCAGCTGGGCAGAAGCACCTTGTCATTACTGATGACATTGCAGACTCGTTCGATTATAAAAACAAGTATGCAATCATTGAGTATTTGGCTGACTTGTCAAAGAATACTGGTATAGATCTTCTCATGCTTACGCATAACTTTGATTTTTATAGGACTGTAAAGTCGAGACTGGGCGTGGTAAGAAACAACTGCTTCATTGCTCAGAAAGACGAGTCCGGGAAAATAAAAATGGATGTATTTCGGTATCAGAAAGACTTCTTCAAAAATGTCATTATTGCCGGGATCAATGGAACGGACGCATACAAACAGAAGAAGATGTTGATTGCCAGTATCCCGTTTTATCGGAATCTTGCGGAGTATTGCGGTAATGAAGACGATTATCTCAAATTGACGTGTTTTCTTCATTACAAGACAACGCCGATTGATACGCAGAATGCAACACTTACAGATTTGTGGTCTATTATCAGTGGATATGTTACAGGGAGCACAGCAACCTTCGGCACTGAGAAGTTTTATGATACAGTTCAGTTTCTGGCTACTGATATTGCCATGGAGGATGATGATATCTCGCTAGAGAATAAACTGATTGTATCTATTGCTTCACGCTTGAGAGCTGAGATGTATTTGAAAACTGTGATTACGGCTCAGGAAGGAAACTGTCCGGATAGTGATAGTAATCAAATGCGAGACTGGTATGAGAAAGCCAGACCTTATCTGACAGCTGACGAGGTAACAGTAATGGATGAAATCAATCTGATTACTCCAGAGGCTATTCATCTGAACGCTTTTATGTATGAGCCATTGATCGACGTCTCTATCTGGTCGCTGAACGATATATTTGGAAGAACCGTATTACTTGGAGAAACCACGTGATTGATGTTACTAATTACAAGCAATTTATGGGAATAGATTCATTCCCGGTCTTTGATGTCAAGTACTATACTCTTGATCTGACAGGAGATTACAGCTATGGAGCGCGGGCGGAATATGATGTAAAGACCAAGGCTCATACTTTGATGCTGCCACGGAATTGCGGTGCGTCCAAGTTTCTACTATTTCATGAGCTGACACATATTCTGGATATGGAGACACTGGCATCAGGCGAGAAGAATCACGATTTCTGCTTAACCGGGTACATGGAATACCATGCTTCTCAGGTCGAGTTGATGATTATGTTGGGGGCAGATTCTGTAAAGGATTTGCTATCATTTTCCATGCAGGATCATGTTGAACAGTCAGATTGGACCTTCGAGCAGTATGTGAATAATAAGCTCAATACAGCACAAAGACTGATAGCTGATAAAAACC
>CADBOX010000215.1 GCA_902796415.1 uncultured Lachnospiraceae bacterium | reverse complement strand
GGGTCAGGATTCCCTGAAGGGATTTGAAGACCTTGGTGTTCCCGTGATTGCCTGGGAGCGTTTCAGTGACGATAAGGTAGCTTCCATCGAATGTGACAATGTTTTAGGCGGTACCATTGCCGCAAATCATCTGATTGAACGGGGATGCAGATATCTGCTGCACCTTGGGACAAACCCGGTCTTGCAGATGCCCGGGGATTGCCGTCTCATAGGATTCCGTGAGACATGCAGGGAGCATGGGGTCTCCTGCAAGGAGGAGACTATATGTATCGGACTTGATTACATGCAGGATAATAAAGAACAGATTAAACAGATTCTGAAAAAAAATCCGGAGACCGATGGGATCTTCGCCAATAATGATATCCTGGCTGCACAGGTCATAGGTGCCTGTAAAGATCTGTCTATCCCGGTTCCGGAAAGAATGAAAGTGATTGGATATGATGATGTTTTTCTGACCAGAATTACCTCCCCCACCATAACATCCATACGGCAGCCTCTCAAAGACATGGCCATACATGCCATTCAGATCCTGGATACCTCCATCCAGGGGGAACTATGTCTGGAAAGAACCATGTTTCCCGTGTCTCTTATCGAAAGAGAGAGCACGGCATATGTTGAATAATTAAAGAACAGTAATAAAAATAAGGTTTACTGACACAAAGCTTCCACCAGTTTTACGCTGTCATCAAGATGATCCGTATTGGAGATGATAACAGCATACAGGGGAGCTTTTTCTTCGCCTTCTTCCGGTTCCTGATTTTCATTGTAGCTTTTACCGAATTGGGTGTCGGACAGATCCACGGCAAAATAACCTCTGACTGCCTCCGACTCGTCAGGACTGCCATCTTCATTCTGCCGGATATTGGCCATGCTTTCCACCAAGGTGCCATTCTGCTTCAGGCTATCTGTTATCTCCACTGATAAAACCTGATCCAACGGCATACAGGCATTTAAGGCCAGCAGATAGTGGTACATATCCGGACCGCAGACAGCTACATCCATGCGTCGGGAGGAAACAGTGGTCATCACTTCGATTTCCTGCACATAATAGTAGCGGTTACTATAGTCAAAAGGCTGATCCTGATTCACATCCACTGCGCCGGGTTTTCCGTCCTTCTTCAATTCTTTTGTGAAATCGTCAAACCAGGAGTCACAGTAATCCGAAGTGTTTAAAACCACGCAAACCTGCAGTCTGCGAGGTTTCTGACCCTGCCATATGATGTTGGCGAAAACCAGGATCACAAAGAGAGAAAAAAGGGCGACGATAATCTTATAGCGATAATAATCCCAGACGAACTGCCGCCGTTCCTTACCCTTTAACCTTCGAAATGTATTGATATCTCGTCTGACCTCCTGCATGAAGACGGAGGGCTTTTTTTTATCACTCATCGTTCTTCGCCTCATCATTTGATTCATCGATCAGTTTCTTCATCTCCTCGGGATCATAACCGTAGAAGGAAGCCTCATCAAAATCCGCATATGGATCAGGATGGGAGGAGGCAGAATAGTCCTCACCCTCTTCACCGGTCCAGGGTTTAGGTAGGTATGGCTTGAAGAGACCTGCAAATATCATGGCACAGTACTGACCTACCAGACCGAACATGATAAAGATCAGTCCCGGAAGAATATGACAGAGCCAGAGTCCGGCACCGATAACAAACAGCATGGTAAGAGTTGAACCGATATTCCTGAGAGCCAGGGTAAATGCCCAGATAAAGATTTCTTTGGTTTTTCTCTCAAATTTCGCAAGCAGAGGATAGGAGTAGAGGGCGACCATCGCCCAGACGATAAAGAGGACACCGAAGAAGAATAAGAAAAAAGTAAAAATTCCTTTTCCGGATGCCCTGCAAAGCCACATATCTGTCAGGAGGAATCCTCCGGTAAGCGTGAGGATGAGGCCGACCACGATCCCCTGCTTCAGATTCTGCTTAAATGATTGAATAAAATCTTTGTGAATCTCCCCGCCTTCCCCTCTTGCTCTCTGAATCAGAGCGTAGAAAGCAGCAGTAGTAGAAGGACCGATAGTTATAACCGGGATACACAATACCAACCATAATGTATTGAGAATAAACAGATCAAAGACCGTATCCATGATCTGCCAGAAGGGATTGTCCGCGTTAAATACTTTTTTGAACATAGAGCAAACCTCTTTTCTTACAACTTTGCTGATATACTATCAGAATTCATACCTTACATCAAGTAAAATGTCAACTGCACCGGATGGAGAGCAATTTTTAAGATTTGTCAATCTTTTTTTCCTAGCAAAT
>CADBOX010000214.1 GCA_902796415.1 uncultured Lachnospiraceae bacterium | reverse complement strand
TGTGGAGTAACAACGGCACATGGAGGGGAGTGATCGAGGACTCAGGATGGGCGATCGTTATGGACTCCCTTACGACCATGAAGGAAGATCGGAAAAATGTAAACATACCTGCCTATGGCACAAGAACCTTTGTATTTTCTGACACAAGGGAAAGCTATAGAAAACTGAGGGGATTAAAAAGCAACACCATACTTACTGGATGGTTTAGTGCTGACGGGAAAAGCATGGAATACAGCTGCCGAGTACAATAATATCAGATTCATAAATCCCTGTTATTTCCTCAATTATGTGAAATAAGGATATGTAATTCATGGGAAAAGATATGTATTTACATACCGGAACGTAATATATTATAAAAAACAAGATAAGAGATTAAAAGAGGGCACCACATAATAAAGTTCAGAGCATCAGCCCTCATATCAGAAAGAAGGGAATCATAATGTTGACAATGATCTTCATTATCTGCATGGTTGCAGTGTTTGGTAAATTAGCTTTACTGGCAGTAAGAGGAGCCTGGGGACTTACAAAGATCCTGTTTTCTCTGATCTTTCTCCCGTTCATTTTGATCGGCCTGGTCTTCAGTGGCCTGATCTTTATTGCCTTACCGGTCCTGATCATCATCGGGATCGTGGCATTGATTGCAGGAGGAATCGGTCATTCAGTAGTAATCTGAAACACGATTTAAACGCAAAGTAATCAATAACCAGAATTATTAAAAGATAATAATAGCGGTGAAAATAGCATAACAACCGACGAAGCGACAGATTATCTGATTAAAAGATTTCTGCCGCTTTTGTCATGCATAAGCAGTTTTTCATTCTTGTAGGATTACGTATAATTCAACGATATTCAAAAAGATCTGATTCGGCGATGACGGCAATTCCTTCCTTGATAGCTCTATCATAGGAAAAATCTTCATAAAGGAGTCTCTTTGTAATGCTATTATAATCTGCCTCATAAAACCTGCTGTTTATGATTTCTTTCAGCATATCCGGGATATTGTATTCTGGTTTTGCAGATGGATTGTTCTTTGATTTCATCCGATCTTTACGAACCTGATTAACAAGTATGGTAAAATCATCTGTAATTTCCACCTCAGGAAGGATTTTGGCTATGCCATATAGATGCCTGGAGTCCCGGTCCTGCATATCCTGGATCCGATAATCACATATGGCAAAGACTTTATCGATAAGTGTCCGTCTCAAAGACTGCACCTGAATATTCACAGCGGATGCTTCAAATGTAACAGGCAGGGTGATCCCTCTTTTTTCACAGAATTGTCCAACAAAACTTCTTACCTCGTGTATCTCCACCGGATAAACAGTCTGGTAAAAACTTGTTTCAGTGATCAGTTCCAATGGAATCTCATTAAAAAGGGATTTATATTTGAAGACATATTTGTTATAGCTGTGTCTGGACTGGACTTCTCCTGGATTATCAAGAGTAAGTCCCAAACCACCTGCAATCCGGATTATACTGTCCTTTGCTTTCTTCCTTTCAGATTCGGTAGGCTTCCTGCTCATGGAAAGATCAATATCTTCAGAAAACCTGTCAATAAGTCCATATGCTTTGGAAAGCGATGTCCCGCCTTTAAAAACAAACGGGAGCTCGCTTTTTGATAATTCCAAGAGTAGTATGGACTGAATGGTATCTTTCTCAACCATCTGTACTGTTCTGTGTTCCTCGGCAGCTACAGTTTCTATGATTTCTTTCCAAACATCTTTATTGTCCTTATACCAGTTCACCCATCATTCCTCCCATATATATGTTCCGAAACACCTTATCCGGGTAGAGCGGAAGTAGTTCTTTCACCTGTGAGAAATCAACATTTTCAGCATCAACATATTTTTTCAGTTTATTGTTAAGTTCTGATCCTGAAACTTCACTGTATTTGTCGATAACAGTCATCAGGTCGAGAAACTGCAGTGCGGATTTATTTACCTTCGTGATGTTTTCAACAGGCTTGTATACGATAATCGTATTGCCGTCTATCGTCTGCTTTCTCTGCTTTGTGGTGGCTGTGTTGCTACAGATCTCATAGCAGGCCGGATTTTGCGTGGTAAACCCGTAATTGTTTGCAAGCTGGAGACCGGTGACGTAACCGGATGTTTCTCCATTAACCGCAAGGTATTTTTTTTCAATGTACCTGTCAATCGATATCCGGCCATCTGTTCCGAGGATAGTCATATAGGGGAGATAGTATACCCCATTATATAAGCGATTAAGCTTCCCTTTATCTACAAGTTTTTTCATTTCTTGTCTGAGATAGTCTTTTGAATTTCCTGGAAGTTCTTCTAAGAAAATGGGATCTCCATTTTTATA
>CADBOX010000213.1 GCA_902796415.1 uncultured Lachnospiraceae bacterium | reverse complement strand
CCGGTCATCTGCGATCTTGAGGTCATGGCTTATGCTGAAGCACAGGTAGGGGACTATAAGCCGGCCCTGCTCCATGAGCCTGGAAGGATCAATGCCCTTCACTTTGTAGAGTCCTACCTTGGGGCTTCTGTTGATGCCCAGGATATAAGGGACGCAGTGCCTGGGATGGAGATAGGAGGGATCACAGTCTTTAAGGACGCGATGATCATGGTCGCCGAAGAAGGTACAATGATAGAGAAGTACTTCCCGGCAGGGTCGATCATTATCGATTCCTTCGTTATGGGAAGAGAGGACGGATACTCTCAGTTCACGATCTGCCATGAAGGCGGTCATTTATGCATGCACTATCCTGCCTTTTCAGGACAGGAGATCCTGGCAGCCAGGAGCGTGATGGATAAGATCATGTGCCGGAGCAGTGTCATGGATACAGACAGGCAGGAGAATAGGAAGTGGACCGACAGGGACTTCATGGAGCACCAGGCCAACGTGTATGCGGCAGCAGTCCTGATGCCCAGACATACATTCGTCCCCTTCGTTATGGATCTGAACAGGAAAGCAGGCTACAAGGATGGTATCTTCCTTAGGCCCAGGATAGATCCGTTCTATCAGTACAGGCACTGGTATACGTACCTCGAGGAAATTGGTGAAAAAGTCGCAGAGACATACGGTGTTTCTGAGTCCGCGGCATATGTCCATATGAAGAGGTGCGGCCTTATCAGGATGGAAGACCCTCAGGCAGGGCCTCTCTATATAAGGAGGGGGATTGCAGTCTGAGATTCTTACAAAAACGATAAAAGGAGTTGTTACAGGAATGCTTGATTTGGAAGAATATGCCGGGTTTATTATTTACCCTTGTTGCCCTAAAGAAAAAGTATTAGTAAAGAAGGGGACAACTGGAGCTACTTCGCAGAAATGTCCTCATTGTGGGAAATATGTTTTATTCGATTATAATCGAATGGAAGCGTTTCTCATGAAACCCCTAAGAGGGGCAGCCAAACGTTTTGCTGATAATAGTTGATACCGACTGAGCCGTTAGGAAGTCTTTATAACTTACCGCTGTGCCAGGGGTCTAATTCTGGAAGTACCAGGTTTAGATACCCTGGTTTTTATTTGGTAGATAAAAAAACAGCATTGATGAAATTGTTATCAATAGTAATGCTGATAAAATATTGTTGACATGCCTAGAAAAAGAAAGTATACTTTGCGTTAACAATTTAAAATAAAAGAAAAAAATGTTAACATCTTCGTTTCATGGAAAGAAGGCATGAATAATGATAAAGAAAAATGGTTTTCATAACATTGGAGAAGGTCTAAATATACTTTTTGATGGAAAAGAATACAGGATCCCTACTTCAGGTGATTCTCAAGAATACCCCATTGGGGGATTGCTCTGTGAGTTTTGTAGGTTAGATCCTCAAGAACTAAAGGAAACTATTTTGTCATGCAATCATTTAGATATGCCATGTACAAAAGAGAACTTCGATATTGTATTTACAAATTTTTCTGAAAAGGTGAAACGTTCTTTTCCAGTTGTAGCGAGTTCAATGATTGAAGCAGAATTTAAATCATTTAGTAATGCATGGTTCAATGCCAAAAATGAAGACAAAAAAACAGAGTTATTACTTTGTGGCCATATTTCTTCCAAAAAAAGTATTTTGAGATTAGCTGATTTCGTCTTAGAGGACACAGGAATCTCAGAATATGGAGGAAAAACAGTTCTTCAAATGATGCTTACCTGCATGCATATATTTATGGTTTCCTTTGAACTTGTAGAAAAAGTGCTATTTATACTTCTTGAAACTAATGACGAACTAACTGAAGTAAATGATAAAATCATCGGTATTATTTCTTCTATATGTGGTTCCTATGTGGATACCCAGAACATTGAATACCGAGTCCTTTTGACGGAAAAGGGATTGGAGTCTCTTTTCACAATTAAATCAATAATCTCTTTGTTTGTTTTTGAAATTGCTCACTTTATGAATTCACACTCCAAGATTGTTAGGTGTAAAAACTGTGGTAATTACTTCGTTCCAAAAGGACGGGCAAATGCAGTTTATTGCACGTATCCCCTTCGTAATAATCCTGAGAAGACTTGTAGAGACGTTGGAGCACAAGTCGCTCGTGCAAATAAGGAAAAAACAGACATCGTTACAAAAGAATATCGAAAGTTATATATGAGGTACAAGATGGCAATAAGTAGACATTTAGATGACGAGGGACTAGAAGATCGTTTTATTAGATTTAAAAAGGAATATCAAATCCAGAAGAGAAGGGCTGATAGTGGTGAAATTACATCTGAACAGATACTTGATTGGCTAAAAAGATATGATGGGGGGAAAACAAAATGATGTGTAAGATACAAATAAGAAATAAAAAATTACCAAAAGAACCTCGAGTGTTTGATGTAACAGTGAACGAATACGGAGATATTATTCGATATGATCTGCAGAATATACGAGGTAGTATTTACATTGAGGATGTTGACGTAAAGAAACAAATTCTGGAAGAGTTATCAAAAAAAGAATAATCGATCTGCTGGTCTACCGAGCAACAGGATCCGATGAGATACCTACCGCCGGAGTCAGATTTCAATCACGAACAGACTGGATTGTCTGTAGTGAGAGATTTCTGGCTCCGGCTTTTTTATTTCAAAAAACTTCTGTAAAAAGGCGGCATATGCAGGCGTAAGAAAGTGAACGATAAATAATCTGAGTTAGTAATCCCGCAATACTGCCAATCAGGGAACCTGTCATCAAAAAACTTTTTTGCTTATAGATTTGGAATCATTCCCCGTTTTTGGGGGAGAAAAGATAGAAGGAGGTATTAATCAGCAAAACAGCTGATCACATAGTTGAACGTTGAGGCGGGTCGGCAGGAAAACTGCAGATCCGCATGAGCGCTCAAGACGCTCTTTACATTATTAATCTCAAAGTCCGAGATGCGCAT
>CADBOX010000212.1 GCA_902796415.1 uncultured Lachnospiraceae bacterium | reverse complement strand
GCTCCGGAGGCGGCGCGGGCATCGGTGGCGGTGATGGAGGCAGAACTGGCAACATTAGTATCAGCGGAGGCACCATCCGAGCCGTTGGTGGCTATAAACGTGCGGGCATTGGAGGAAATTACGCTACAACAAGAGATAATATGAATCTCCACAGTATCAACATCAGCGGAGGCACCATCAACGCCGTGGGCAGTGACACCGCGGCTGCTATCGGAGCTACAGAGGTCGAAAACGTCAGAATTACTATTAGCGGTGGTACGATTGTAGCGAGAGGCGATGCCAAAGCCAGTAAAACGGTAGGCATCGGCAGCAATTGTAATGACCGTATTTCTAATGTTATTACTTTAACATATACGGATTATGTCAGTATCTATTCTGATAGTTATTATGGAAGGGTTAAGCTCAAGAAACCGTTTACAGTTGGAGGGAAGGTTTATAAAGAAGGCACTTACGATGTTCCCAAAGAATTCAATGGGAGGTATCTCAGACCGTACATCTCCGGCCAGCAGGGCGGATACACTCCTGAGAAGTCCGTGAACCCCATGACTGTCTCTCCGAAGAAGAAAACGGTGAACAGGACCAAACTTACAAAGGCAAAGAGCTTTACCATCAAGGTGAAAAAGGCAAAGGGCAAGGTAACATACACGGCTCTTAAAAAGGCAAAGAAGGCCGGCATCAAGGTGTCGAAAAAGGGAAAGGTTACCATCCCGAAGAACTGCAAGAAGGGAACCTATAAGATCAGGGTCCGCGCAGCCGGGAACGAGAACTACAAAGCGAAAAACAATTATGTGGTAATCAAGATAAAATAAGCATTAGGTATTAAGGATCAACGGTTACCCTGTACGTGATATCATGTGCGGGGTGACCGTTTTTTCCATTTTGATCAAAGGAATTATCTTCAGAGCCCGAACAAGTGTCAGAGGAAGATCACATAAAGTTGATAAGGCAACAGACATCCTGGCAGAAAGCGGTGTGACCTATGTTAACCTTGTTTCTTTCGAAGGCATGGAGGAACTGCTGCCTCAGGAAGCCTGGCCTACTACTTATTTTGTGGATGAAAAGGGTGTTCTGATCGGTGAAACGATATCTGATTCGATTCCTGATCTGTACCGAGACATGATTGAAAAATTGCTTACCGATTGAATTTGGCAAAGTGGTTTCAAAGAGAAATCGATAAGATGCTTCTTGCTTTGGGAGTCTTTGGGCTTTTATTTACGAACAGGAATAATAAATGGTATCATGCATTTTTGTTGAATGTTGTACTGGCGGTGACGCGCAGATGTAGAAAATCAAAGACAAATGGTGAGATTGTTCGAGATCACAAATTGTGATCTCAAGCATGGAGGTAAAACTGACAAAGAAGGAACAGGAGCGTATAACGGGTATTATTCCTGTGATAATAAATGGGATATTACACAGTGATTGCGAGAGAAGTAAAAATGCGCTACTATAGAAATACACACAAAAGACTCTCGACGAAAAGAAAGATGTAGCCTATAACAGGAGATGGTACGGATGTGTAAGGTTACAGAGTATAATATTGGTAGCAGAACGATCCATATGGCAGACATTAAGCAAAGATATATTCCTAATATTATCGATGCTGCCCAGAAGTGTGAATATATTGATAAAGTAGTCTTGTTCGGTTCTTCTCTTGAAGATCGTTGCAAAGAACATTCGGATATAGATTTGGCTGTTTTTGGGAATCTGCCCAGGGGCAAGTGTCTGGTTTCTAAAAAGTTCCGTGAGTTTTACCGTCAACTCATTTTATTCGATAATTTGAACCAGGCATATGATGTCTTGTATTTTAAAACCGGAAAAAAGGATACATCCTTGATTATGCAGGAAATAGAAAGCGGTGAGGTACTGTATGAAAAGCAGAATCCCCACAGGTGACGAGCTGACAATGCCTCAGATCCTTGCGGACTTGTATACGGCTAAAGCTGCGATCGATCGTGCTTTGACAGAAGAAAATCGGGTCGGAAAGTATTTGAAAGGTCTTGCAGGTTATCATTTGCAGCAAGCAACTGAAAAGATGATCAAGATCCAAATCTATAAAGCCGGTGTGCCAATTGATTTCTCAAAGATGTTCCGTCATAATATCTGCGATTTAGTACAGTATGCAGAACAATTGGGCAT
>CADBOX010000211.1 GCA_902796415.1 uncultured Lachnospiraceae bacterium | reverse complement strand
TGTAGTTGCACGCAAACCAGCCATTGATTCGGGTTACGATAAGTATGAGCGTGCGTTATTGCATCTGTTGAAGTTACATCACATTTACAGAGATACGTAGAAGAGGATTGATATGAAAAAGATCTTTATCAAACTCATTGTATTTTATCAGAAGTATCTGTCAGCTCTTAAGGGAGGATCAACCTGTAAGTATATACCAACTTGTTCTCAGTATGCCATAGAGGCTATCGAGAGATACGGCGCCCTGAAAGGAGGGCTGCTTGCAGCCTGGAGGATTCTTCGCTGCAATCCGTTTTCAAAAGGAGGGTTTGACCCGGTTCCCTGATCAAGGAGGAAAAATATGTTATTGACGCAGTCGACCGCCCCGATCATCGGGTGGATCGCCACATTACTTGGATACGTGATGGACTTGATCTTCCGTGCATTAAGTTCCGTCGGTATCGAGAATATTGGTCTCTGCATTATATTCTTTACCATTTTTGTTCGTTTGCTTCTCTTACCTTTGATGGTAAGCCAGCAGAAATTCCAGAAACTGAATGCTGTTATGCAGCCGGAGATCAATAAGATTCAGAAGAAATACCGTGGCAAGAAAGATGCTGTTTCCATGCAGAAACAGAACGATGAGATTAAGGCAGTTTATGAGAAGTACGGTACCAACACTACCGCAGGATGTCTACAGATGTTCATCCAGCTGCCCATTATGTTTGCCTTGTACCAGGTAATCCGTAAGATTCCTGCTTATATTCCTGAGGTTAAGGCACATTATATCGCAATCGTTAATTCGATATCCGGTATGGACGGATTTGTTGCCAAATTAAACAAGGTTATTGAGGGGCTTGGCACTAACTATGTCAGGTCTATTGAAGCAAGTTCCAAAGTAGATTACATCATCGATCAGATGAATTATTTTACCAAAGATGCATGGGGAGCATTAGCAGACGCCTTCCCGAGCGCATCCTCTGTGATTGCTAAAGAATCCGGACACATCATTGACATGAACAATTTTGTTGCCGGAATCAATATCTCACAGACACCCGGATTTCATCCGTCCATCTATTGGATCATCCCTATTCTGGCCGGATTATTCCAGTTCCTTTCTGCTAAAACCATGCCTCAGCCTTCGCAGAATGCAGGGGATTCCACAGCAAGCATGACCAAGAGTATGACCACGATTATGCCTCTTATGTCGGTCTATTTCTGTTTGATCATGCCCGTAGGTATCGGTATCTACTGGATCACCAGTGCAGTCCTGCAGCTGATCCAGCAGCTGGTTCTCAACAAATATTTCGACAGAGTCGATATGGACAAGCTGGTGGAGAAGAACCTCGAAAAAGCAGCTAAGAAAAAAGCCAGCGGTAAGAAATCCTTAACCGAACGTCTTACAGGTGCTATGGGTAACAAGGAACCGGAAGACGATGGAGTGAGAATTACCAGCGAATACAGCCAGTATCGCACCATTCGTGGCAATGCTGCCATCAAGGCTAAAACTTACCGGAACCCGAATGAGGGCAAACAGATTAATTATGAGAATCTGGGAGAAATCGGCAAGGCAGCTTACAGCGTGCAGGAATTAGACAGGAAGAGCAACTCTAAGGGAGGAAAGCAGTGATGGAAATTATGGAATTTAAGGGTAAAACCGTTGCGGAAGCCATCACAACGGCTACTCTTGAGCTTGGAGTTCCAAGCGATCAGCTGAATTATGAAGTGATAGAATCCGGAAGCACAGGATTTCTCGGCCTGTTTAATGTAAAGCCGGCAGTGATTCGTGTGAATATGGAGAAATCTTTGTTGGAAAAAACACAGGATTTCTGTGATGAATTATTCGCAGCCATGAAGGTTGAAACCAACGTGGCGATTGATTTTAAAGAAGAAGAGAACCTGATGAACATCGATCTGTCCGGTCCGGATATGGGTATCCTCATCGGTAAGAGAGGACAGACTTTGGATTCTCTTCAGTATTTGATCAGCTTATTTGTAAATCGCGAAAGTGAATCCTACATCCGTGTGAAACTGGATACGGAGAACTATCGTGAGAGAAGAAAGGCTACTTTAGAGAAATTAGCCAAAAAGATTGCCTACTCTGTAAAGAGAAGCAAGAAGACGGTTTCTCTGGAGCCAATGAATCCTTATGAGAGAAGAGTGATTCATTCCACCCTTCAGAACGACAAATATGTCTTTACGAAGAGTGAGGGAGAAGAGCCATATCGCCGTGTGGTTATCATGCTGAAAAAGGATAGATAATTAGCAAATGTAAGGGATGTTTAAAAATTCAGATTGAATTTTTAGACATCCTCTTTTTTAACAGGAAGAATGCCGATGATAAAAGAATACGATACCATCGCCGCCATAGCTACTTCTGTATCCAATGCCGGAATCGGAAAGATCAGAGTAAGTGGCAGCGATGCCATTAGAATACTGGATGAGATATTCGAACCCTACACCCCCAGATACGGCAACGGATACTGGCCAAGCCATAAAGTATATTTTGGAAATGTGGTGGATGAGGGGGAGATTATTGATGAATGCATCGTTCTGGTGATGAAGGCTCCCAACTCTTATACCCGGGAGGATGTGGTAGAGTTTGACTGTCATGGCGGGGTTCATGTGGTCTATCAGGTTTTAAGCCTTATCCTGAGACATGGGGCAAGGGCAGCAGAACCGGGAGAGTTCACCAAACGAGGATTTCTGAATGGAAGGATAGACCTGTCCCAGGCAGAGGCTGTCATGCAGCTGATCGAATCCAAGAATGAGGCCTCCAGGCAGAATTCCATCCGGCAGATCAAAGGTAATATCGCCGAGAAAATCCGTCCGGTCAGAGAACAGATTCTCTATGAAATCGCACATATAGAATCCGCTCTGGATGATCCGGAACATATCAGCTTAGACGGATATGGAGATCATCTCCTGGCATTGGTTCAGGACTGGATAGATCAGGTGGAAAAAATGCTTTCCACTTATGATGACGGACGCTTTATCACGGAAGGTATCCGGACTTGCATCGTGGGGAAGCCAAACGCCGGTAAATCTTCATTCTTAAATGTGTTATTGGGCGAGGAGAGAGCCATCGTGACGGAGGTTGCCGGAACCACCAGAGATACTCTGGAGGAATCTGTCACCATTGATGGGATAACATTGAACATCATAGATACTGCGGGAATCCGCGATACCGAAGATACGGTGGAGAAAATCGGTGTAGAAAGAGCACGGAAAGAGATCGAACATGCAGATCTGGTGCTGTTTCTTATTGATATGGCAGACGGGATACAGGAAGAGGACATTCACATTTTCAAGGAGATCAAAGATAAGAAAAAAATAATCCTACTCAACAAGATGGATATCGGGGAGACCTTCTCCATGGAATCTCTTAAAGATTATGTGGAGGATGATACGCCCTGTATTACGATCTCTGCCAAATACAGACAAGGCATCGATCTTTTTACGAAAGAGTTAAAAAAGATGATGTTTCATGGTACAATAGATGAAAAACAGGACTTTTACCTCACCAATGCAAGGCATAAAAATGCTTTGGAAGAGACTCTTGGAAGCCTGCGTATGGTGCGGGGGAGCATTATTGATCAGATGCCGGAGGACTTTTTCACCATCGATCTCATGAATGCTTATGAGATGCTTGGTTCTATCCTGGGTGAAGCTGTGGGAGAGGATCTGATTGAGGAAATATTCTCTAAGTTCTGTACCGGTAAATGATGTGACTGGGAGAAGTAGACCCTGGGAGTATATATTATGAAAAACGTGGAAGAGTATTATGATATCGTGGTGGTGGGAGCAGGTCATGCAGGCTGTGAAGCAGCATTGGCTGCGGCACGTCTTGGTTGTGAAACCATCCTCTTTACCATCAGTATGAATAGTGTGGCCATGATGCCGTGTAATCCCAATATCGGGGGAAGCTCCAAGGGACATCTGGTAAGAGAAATCGACGCCTTAGGTGGGGAGATGGGAAAAAACATCGATAAGACTTATATACAGTCCAGGATGTTGAATCGTTCCAAGGGTCCGGCTGTCCATTCTCTGCGTGCTCAGGCAGATAAAGATGCTTATTCCACGACCATGAGATATACTCTGCAGAATACAGATCATCTGACGCTAAGACAGGCAGAGGTAACAGAACTGATGGTGGAAGATGGGGTTATTACCGGTGTGAAGACATACTCCGGGGCTGTATACCACGCCAAAGCGGTCGTCCTGGCCACAGGAACCTATCTTAAAGCCCGTTGTCTCTATGGGGATGTGGTGAATTATACAGGACCCAATGGCCTTCAGGCTGCCAATGGACTTAGTCAGTCTCTCCGGGATCACGGAGTAGAATTATACCGTTTTAAAACAGGGACTCCCGCAAGAATTGATAAAAGAAGCGTGGATTTTTCCGTCATGGAAGAGCAGACAGGTGACGAGAAAATCGTTCCATTCAGCTTTACCAATAAAGAAGAGGATATCCGTCGAGAACAGATTTCATGCTGGTTGACCTATACCAATGAAAAGACTCATGATATTATACGGGCGAATCTGGACCGTTCTCCATTATATTCCGGAATGATTGAAGGTACCGGACCAAGATACTGTCCTTCTATAGAAGATAAAGTGGTCCGTTTTTCTGATAAAAACCGTCATCAGCTTTTTATCGAGCCGGAAGGAGAATATACAAATGAGATGTACGTGGGAGGGATGAGCAGTTCCCTTCCTGAAGATGTCCAGTATGCCATGTATCGAACAGTAAAGGGTCTGGAAAATGTTAAGATTATCCGGAATGCCTATGCGATTGAATATGACTGCATCAATCCCAATCAATTAAAGTCAACTCTGGAATTTAAAAATATATCAGGACTCTTCAGTGGAGGACAGTTTAACGGAAGTTCCGGCTATGAGGAAGCAGCTGCACAGGGTCTGATCGCAGGAGTGAATGCAGCCTTGCAATGTCTGGGCAGAGAGCAGATTATACTGGACCGTTCCCAGGCATATATCGGAGTTCTTATCGATGATCTTGTTACCAAAGAGAACCATGAGCCTTACCGAATGATGACTTCAAGAGCGGAGTACCGACTCTTACTTCGTCAGGATAATGCGGATATGAGATTAACAGAGATAGGTCATCAGATTGGACTTATCGATGAAGATAGATATGATAAATTCATAAAGAAAAAACAGCAGATTACAGAGGAAATCGAACGTCTGAAGAGATGTAACATCGGAGCAAATAAAGCAGTTCAGGAACTTTTGGAAAACAACGGATCCACTCCTTTAAAGACTTCTGCTACATTGGCAGATCTGCTCAGAAGACCGGAGCTTGATTATGCAAAACTGGCTCCCATCGATCCGGACAGGCCTCAGCTGGATGATGAAGTAATTGAACAAGTCACGATTGATTTAAAATATGAAGGATATATCAGCAGACAATTAAAGCAGGTAGAACAGTTTAAGAAACAGGAAAACCGTCTGATTCCCGAGGATATCAGATATGAGGACATCAAGAATCTCAGGATTGAAGCTGTTCAGAAATTAAATCAGATTCGTCCTCATTCTATTGGGCAGGCCTCCCGGATCTCCGGGGTATCTCCCTCTGATCTTTCTGTCCTGGTGGTATATCTGCATCAGATGAAATACAGGTAGATGAGTATGACGGACCAATATACAGAATACATAGAAAATCCTTCATTTCAGATTAAACTAAAAGAAGAAATAAAACATATCGATATAATTCTATCTGATAATCAATTGAGACAGTTTGATCAATTCTATCAGATGATGATCGAGAAAAATAAAGTGATGAACTTAACTGCCATCACTCAGGAAGAAGAAGTAATCCGTAAACATTTTGTGGATAGCATCTCCTGTGTTAAAGTATGTCAGATGAATAATGTGAATTCTGTCATCGATATAGGAACCGGTGCCGGATTTCCCGGGATTCCTCTGAAAATTGTATATCCTGAGATTGATTATTTATTGGTTGATTCTCTGAAAAAAAGAATCGGTTTTCTTGAGGACGTAATTCAGGCTCTTAATCTGAAGAAAATTAAAGCAGTTCATGGAAGAGCCGAAGATCTGGCAAGACAAAAGAATTATCGGTCACATTTTGAC
>CADBOX010000210.1 GCA_902796415.1 uncultured Lachnospiraceae bacterium | reverse complement strand
GGAAAAGGCCGCTAAGGAAGCAGCTGAGAAAGAAGCAAAAGAGAAAGCCGCTAAAGAAGCAGCTGAGAAAGAAGCAAAAGAGAAAGCAGCTAAGGAAGCAGCTGAGAAAGAAGCAAAAGAGAAGGCCGCTAAGGAAGCAGCTGAGAAGGAAGCAAAGGCAGAGAAGGCTGTTAAGGAAGCTATTCAGAAAGAAGACTGGGAAGGTCTTGCCAAGCTCATCAAATTCGACATCAAGATCGGAAATACTGAGTACAAAAACGCTGAGGAGTTCACAGCAGCAGGGTTAACTGCAGAAAACTTCAACAAAGAAGCAATCGATACTATCGTAAAGAACATCGTTGAGAACCAGAAATAATCAGATTCAATAAAACAAGGCAGTGCGGGATGACAAAAGCAGGTCAACCGCCTGCCTTTTTTATTGAATAGAAAATTCCATTTCCTATTGAATAAAAAACGCTCCGCTGTGGATGCGCACTTGCACGAAATGAAATATGTCGTTAAAGCGACCGCGCTGGGCGCGAGTGTCTCGCAAGCGAGATACTTTCTTATATGTTTTTCAAACTGTTTTGCAAACAAATATACTGATTTCATTTTCCTGTCATGATATAATATGATTAAGTTGGATAAATGAGGGCCTGAGTAAAATCAGGCAGTTATCACCTGTCAGGGATGTCTCTGGAAGGGGGAAGCCGGATGAAGACGATGAATGATTTCCGGAAATATGTGGAAAGGGAAAAGAATAAAAGAAGAGGGGCATTTTTCTATAATTTTGCCCCGGATGAGGGTCTGCTCTTTCAGGAGGAAATAAAGTATCTAAGAGATATCTATACCACTTCATTTCCTGAGAGGGGCTTCGTTCCATTGAATAAGACAGTTCGTTTTCCCGACGAGCTCACGGACGAACAGATCGGGTGTTATTTTAATCTGATACCCTGGTTCCGGGATGAGGAATGCGAGAAGAAATACCTCCATTATGGGAACCTGTATCTCCTGGAGATAGCCAATCTGCTCTATCACGAAGACATCGCCGGGGCTTTGAGGGGGATGTTCCGTTTTCGTGACCAGATGAATCTGGTGGCGGATAACCGGGAGTATTTTATGAATCTGTGTGATTCCTTTCTTATCGCCCATCCTGACTGTGCGGTTCAGATGAAAGAATACCGCAGGGCCAGGGGCCTGCTGCCTTACCGTGACCTGTGGCAGGAGATCCGCAGTGGAATCTTCGAGGGGGCATCCATGTATGTGAAGAGTAATGCCCGTCTCCTGAAGGAAAATGAATTGTCCGGGGAGAAAGAATTCTGCTTCCATACCTGGAATGCCATGCCGGATGTCTTTTATGAGCTGGATGCCAGATTCCAGGGTAACCGGTCGGAACACGGGATATCTTTCCGGGATATCGCCACTGCCGGGAAAGAGGAGAGAACCTATCTGCCGCTTCTTCCGGTGAAAGGCATCCAGGGGCAAAGTGCTGACCGGATCCCATTTGGGGATGGATTGCTCTATCTGAAAGAAAAAGGATACGGCAGACCGGACAGATGGTATCGGCAGACCTGGAATCTGTATGACAGTTCCGGGGACTTTCTGTATATCATCTATGTTTATGCCGAGTCATTTATGAGAGAACACCTGCGGGGACCGAAACGGGCCAGGTCCGCAGCGAGGATCCTGAAGAAGAATTACCGCAGAAATGACGATATTCCAAGGAACATCCGAGGTATGAAGGCGATGCTTCAGGATGAAAGCTTCGAGAAAGCCATCGGAAAGGGTGTGGCTTCTTATCTGGATTACCATCCTGAGATCCTTCAGAGGATGGAGAGGGAGCAGCAGGAGAAAAAACGCACTCAGACCAGGAAGCGGGCGGAGGATAGCCGCAGAAGACGGGAAGAGATCAAAGAGCAGGAGAAGAAACAGATCTACGAGATGGATCATGAACAGGTATCCACCGGCAAGATCGACCGGGATCGTCTGCAGCAAGTGAAAAAAGAAATGGACAGTATGTCCGGTTTGCTGCATGAAGGGAAGATCGGATATGATTAAGAATCGGGCCGAAGATGATTGAGAGAATCAGAGAATCGCTGATCAAAATGATGGAAAGAAGGGAAATCTATGATAGATAAAAAGGTTGCGGAAAGTATTTTACATGCCTTGGAAGGCGGAATGGTACCGGAGAATGGATTGCCATACATCGCCGTGGGCCGAAAGGAAGAGGTGGAAGTGATCACCAGAGACATGGATCGCATCGCACAAGGTTATTCCACCTTCCGTCTGCTGGAAGGAGCCTACGGAACCGGAAAGAGCTTTATGGCGCAGCTCATCAAGAATGAAGCCCTTTTACGAGATTTTCTTGTGATGGATTGCGAGCTGGCAGCAGAGCGCAAACTGTGCGGATCGAAGAAGGAAGGTCTGGAAACCTACCGGGTATTAATGTCCCGGCTGTCTTCCAGAAGCCATCCCAATGGAAATGCTCTGGAGCATGTCCTGGAGAAATATATTGAAAAACTGACAGCAATCGAAGAAAGTCCCGAAGGGGGTCAGACCCCAATTGACCGAGTGAAAAAAGAGATCCAGCAGCTGCCTCATGGTTATGACTTTTATGAAGCACTCACAGCCTATGTGGAAGCATATCGCAAGGAGGATGCGGACCGCAAGGATAACCTTCTGCGCTGGTTCCGCGGAGAATATGCCAACAAGACGGCTTCCAGGAAAGCCTGTGGCATCTCGGTGGTGAT
>CADBOX010000209.1 GCA_902796415.1 uncultured Lachnospiraceae bacterium | reverse complement strand
GTGTAGATCTCGGTGGTCGCCGTATCATTAAAAAAAAAAGCGTCGTAGGAAATAGTCGTGCCATTGTAAGCGGTGAGCTTGTCCTTCCAGTTGGTGTCGCCATAGGTGTAGTTAATCGTCTGGAGGGCGGTGCCGGTGGTGTACGCATACCGGGTCTTGCTCAGGATGTTGCCGCCGCGGTCATATTCGTAGACCCATGTGATCCAGATGGCGGTGTAAGGAAATAAAGCCGATTATATCATTCGTTGGTAATATATGGTACAATATAATCACTCTCTGGAATATCCATTCCGAAAATGCAGTCAATCCATCCTCCCCAATCACCATAAGGTAAGGTTGTCACGTCAATTATTTTCTGGCAACAATACTCGTTATTGACATACAGAAAAGAATATTTATGATAAAAATATTCGGAAGCTAATTCTGGATTCCTTTTTGACGCAAACCACACAGCGCCATGAGAAGCATAGACACCAATTTGATATTCAGAAACCGAACGACCTTCTTGGGCGAAATAAATCCTCCATATATGCTCAGTTACAATTCCTGGATACTGCACCAATAAGGAATTAGCCTGGTATTCTTTTCTTGCTTCTTCGGTGGGAATTGACTCCTCCCGTGCTATCCATTCATATGCCAACGATTCTGCTTCATCTTTGCTAATATCATATATACTGGGAAAAACCTTCATACCAAATGTGTCGGACGGGAATATCAAAGGCTCTATTATTTTTATAATACTATTAATATCATATTCTATCAAGTCCATAAAATTGCCGAGTTTCTCACAATCAACAATAAATTCTCTGTCTGAAAAAAAGAGGATCTGAGCAGAAGGGGAATCGACAATAACTGTCCCTATGTAATAATCTAGTGATCTGATTGCAGCGCGTTCCTTGTCAAAGAAAGAAATCACCCATCCGTAATACTCTTTCGATTCATGAAAAAAGCGAATAAGACTACTGTTTAGAAAATAACGCCCGGAAACCATTTCGATACCACGAAAACTGCTATCATTATCAAGAAACTCACGTGCTGTATGCTGATTATAGTAATCAATAGCGCACAGAACTGCCTGCGTTTGTGGAAGATCTGCGGCGGAGGAATAGATTTTGTTATACGGAAGAATCTCAGCAGAGCAACTAGAAATAGAAGTACCTAAAAGAATGAATACCCCAAGTAATACAAGCATCATATGAGTTTTTCGCATGATGATTCCTCCATTCTGTATTTATCGTATATCGTAGGAATGATTAATAATTGAATATGTTAAGTCTTTTATCCTATCATACATTATATAATGCAGATTAAACAGCCTTTTTTTGCATTTGGTCCAAACCATCTTACAGGTTTTTGCTCACCTAAGTATTTTTTTCGAAAATCCATAAAAACTTCCATGGTTTCTTCTCCAAATATGCCATCAATATCCAAAGAATATCCAAGATCCTGTAATCCCTCCTGTAAATTCTGAACATAATACCCAGTAGCACCCATCCCAAATTCATCTTCTCCGAAGATTTCAGTGTATTCTGCTGGTGGATATGAAATATAGTTATCGTCCGAAATAATAACGCTTCTACCATCTTCTAATGTGGCAGATCTTTGGGTATTATACCCAAGACTTCCTAAATCTGTAATGATTGTACCCCGCGCTACTGTAGTTACCTCTGACCAATCACTCAAATAGAGTTGTAGCGGTTCTGTTGGATTACAAATAACGTAATAATATCCGCTTGGATTGTCGAAATTCCAATTAAAACCAAATACTGAAAGGTAATCATAATCTTGATCAGAATTACCATAAGGATCTATGCGAAGTATTGGTTTATTTCTACAATAAGCGTACAGATTGCCATTAATCAATTCGTCTGCATTTGTAAATCTCTGCCATGTCGGATTATAATACCTACTCCTAAGATAGTACAGTCCCGTTTCTACATCATAGACATACCCCCTATAGCGGAACGGCTGGACGGCACCCAGTGTGGAAGCGAGAGAACCGGTGGTGGAGAGAGGCTTACCCCACGCATCGTAAGTATATTTTACCACTTCGGTGCCGGTGCTGTCAAT
>CADBOX010000208.1 GCA_902796415.1 uncultured Lachnospiraceae bacterium | reverse complement strand
CTTTTTGCCAGCCATCCTTCTAAGAGAAGCCCTGCGGAATGGTCTTTTGCCTGGTTGTGGAATCAGCCGGAAGTAACCTGTATCTTATCAGGGATGAATTCTCTCGACATGGTCAGAGAGAATGTGAGGAGCGCTTCCTCATATCCTGAAGCAGGTTTCCTCAGCAAGGAGGACCGGGTATTTCTGAAAAAAGTGGCCAGAGCCATCAATCGTCAGATGAAAGTACCATGTACCGGATGCAGATATTGTATGCCATGTCCGCGGCATGTGGACATCCCCGGTACCTTTGCCGCCTACAACAGAAAATATACCGACAGCAGATTTGTTGCCTTGAAAGAATATGTCATGTGCACCCTTTTAAGAAAGGATGTCACTTCAGCCTCCCTTTGTGTGGAGTGTGGAAAATGTGAGCAGCATTGTCCTCAGAATATCAAGATCCGCCAGGAATTGAAATCGGCAGTAAAGGAACTGGAAGGTCCTGCCTATAAAATTGCTGCCAAGGGGCTGAAATACTTTATGAAATACTGATGGATTCTTCGACTTTTGTGAGCAAGTTTAACTGATTAGAAAGAAGGAAGTAAAATGAAAACACGCCAGGAGGCACTTGCCTATGGGCTTACATTTCCGGATACTTACCAGGAAGCTCCCTTCCACGATGAAAACTGGCAGTTGGTCCGTGTCAAGGGGAGCAGAAAAGCCTTCCTGTGGACCTATGAGAGGGACGGAATCATTAACCTGAATGTAAAAGTCGATCCGGAGTGGAGAGACTTCTGGAGAGAGACTTATGCCTCCGTCCTGCCGGGATGGCATCAGAATAAAGACCATTGGAACACAATCTTACTGGATGGGTCCATTCCGGATCAAGATATCAAGAGGATGATAGCAGAGAGTTATGATCTGGTGACAGACAGTCCAACAAAGCGGATCTATGAGGCCGTAAAGAAGATCCCAAGAGGAAGTGTGGCTACTTACGGTCAGATTGCTGAATTGGCGGGAGACCGGAAGATGGCCAGAGCTGTGGGAAATGCCCTGCATAATAATCCGGATCCGGCCACCATCCCCTGTCATCGTGTAGTGAATTCCAAAGGATTGCTGGCGGGAGGCTTTGCTTTTGGAGGCGTGGAAGTACAAGCACGATTCCTGAGGGAAGAAGGTGTGGAGGTCATCGACGGAAGAGTAGACCTGAAACGATTTGGAATCAGGGCAGATCAGAGTAAATAGAAACAGAGGTAAAAGAATCAGAATGAACAAAAAAATAATCGGTAACCTGATGTTGACCCTAACAGCCATAATATGGGGCACTGCATTTGTGGCTCAGAGAGTCGGTATGGAATCCATAGAACCCATTACCTTCACTGCGGCAAGGATGTATCTTGCATTCTTCGCAGTAGGTCTGGTCGCCTTGTTATCAAGCCGTAAAGAACAAGAAATCCTGGCAGATAAGAGCCAGGAAGAGGTCAGGACTTATAAAAAAAATACGATATGGGGTGGAGTATGCTGTGGTTCTTTTCTCGTGACGGCCACTATCTTTCAGCAGATGGGTCTGGTCTATACCACGGCAGGCAAAGCAGGTTTCATCACAGCTTTATATATCCTTCTGGTACCTATTATCAGTTTTGTTTTCTTCAAGAAGAAGAACACATGGCTGGTCTGGTTTGCCGTCCTGATCGGGGTGGCAGGCATGTACCTGTTGTGCATGAATGAAGGATTCTATCTTACCCATGGGGACAGTCTGGTCTGTGTATGTGCTTTTCTCTTTAGTGGGCATATCCTAAGCTGTGACTATTTTACCGGTAGAGGGAATCCCCTCCGTATCTCAGCGATCCAGTTTCTGACTGCCTCCCTTATATCTACGGTGCTGGCATTCATTATGGAAAGTCCGGCCCCGGATAAGATTATATCTGCTGCCGTACCGATTCTCTACTGTGGTATTGTTTCCGGAGGAATCGGTTATACTTTGCAGATGGTAGCACAAAGATACACAGATCCTGTGGTGGCGTCTCTTCTCATGAGCATGGAATCGGTTTTCGCCGTGATCGCAGGGGCTCTCCTGATACATGAAAGGATGACTATCCGGGAACTGGCCGGGTGTCTTGTGATCTTTATCGCCATCATACTGGTTCAGATTCCCGTTGGGAATAAAGAAAAACCATCATGATCCACTGACCAGATTTGTCATCCAGATTCCTTTTCTGACCAGTACCAGACCAATCACCACCTTGATCATATCTGCTGCCTGAACCATAATCAGGATAGTCAGAATGGAGAAGGGACTATAGTGGCATAGAGCAAAAGCGAAAGGAACGGATACACACCAGGAGAAAACACTGTCAAATATAAAGGTAATCAGGGTTTTGCCTCCCGACCGCAGGATAAAATACAAGGCATTCAGCAATCCCTGTACAGGCATAAAGGAAGCAGTAATAATGATAAACCAGCTGGCCAGATGCCGGACTTCTTCTGTCGTGTTATAAGCCTTTGGAAAGACTCCGGAAAGACTGATCAGTGAGATCGTCAGTATCACACATATTCCACAACAAAACCAGAGCAGTTTCTCTGCGGAATCCTTTGCCTCTTTAAACCTGGAGGCTCCCAGAAACTGTCCTTCCAGAATTCCGACTGCAACCCCCATGTTGACAAAAACCACATTAAAAAGATTGCAGAGTACATTTGAGATATTTAATCCGGCTACTACAGCCAGACCTTTTATGGAGTAACACTGGGTGAGGGCTGCCATACCGCCGGCCCATAGAAATTCATTCAAAAAGATAGGGAATCCTTTTCTCAGGACAGGTTTTACTCTGGATACCGGCACCCGGAGGGTACGGTACACATCTTCCAGAAATGGATAGGCTTCCGCTCTCCGTCGTTTTAAACTGATAATTGCAAGCAGTTCTGCGATTCTGGCCAATACAGTGGCAAGGGCAGCACCCTTTACCCCCATCTCAGGGAAGCCCAGCTTGCCATAGATCAGTATATAATTCAGAAGGATATCCACAAACACAGAGAAGATCCCTGCCGTCATGGGAGTGATACTTTCATTCATTTCCCGAAGGCTTCCGGCATAAACCTGTACCAGAGTGAAGGGGATCAGACCTGCAAGCATGATGTTGAGATAATCCAGCCCCTGTATTAAGGCCATGTCGCTGTTGAAGGAGTCTCCGGATCCGGTAAGATACAGATGGATTAACGCTGGACCGGCCAGAAGAAAAATGGCGATTCCTGCCAAAGTAATGGTCAGGCCAATCCATATTTTCAGACGGAAGACTTGTCGGTAACCTTCTCTATCTCCATGTCCAAAATACTGGGCTCCATAGATACCCGGACCTGATAAACCGCCGAAGACAGCCAGGTTAAATACAAAGAGGAGCTGCCCGGCGATAGACACTCCGCTGATACATTCAGTTCCCAGACTTCCAACCATTAGATTATCCACCAGAACCACCGCGTTGGCGATACCGCTCTGGATCATCATGGGAACAGCCAGCATTAAGGCTTTTTTGTAGATGTTACTATTATTTATATCACGATTCATAGGGGATTTCGCTCATCTTTCTATCGGAATCTCACCGAAAATTCCATATCGGCAATAACCTGGCATCGGATGTTTCTCATGATGAAGATTATAACATAGATAACAGCAACTATGAAGAATGTAATCCGTCTGACTTAAGATAAAAAAAACAGGTGGTTATCGATCATACCACCTGCTTCTAAAAAAGGGAGAAAAATATGAAAAAAATCTAAAGCTTTGCTCTTGCTTTACGATTCTTATCTTACCCTGATTTTGTGAAGAAAAGGTGTTCTGTCTATGAAGTATTTGTGAATAGGACACTTTTTATGTTCAGAATATTCTGAATATTATAAAACTCATAAAAAAGTATCAGAAAATGGTTGCTTTTTAGAAAAATTTATAGTATTATATAGCCAAGAAGGAAGAAACCTCCAGTAGACATAGAATTAGATGGGCGAAAGCAATCTCTTTTGAGTTTACATAGATGGTGGATTTATAGGATGTTTGATAAGAAAGGCAGAGGTGCACTAAAATGAAATTACAATTTATTTCAGAATAGCGCTACCTGAGCGATGGTTCAGGTAGCGCTATTTTTTTCTTTTTTAAATAATAACCATATCAGGCAGAATCAGATGATTACATTTCTTCACTGTCTCCATCTTTGGTGATAATCTCAATCTTGCAGTTGAGTCCAAATGCAGTGATCACACCAAGAATCACAGCCCACGGAATAGTTGCTATGGTGAGGATACCACCCAGAAGGCCCAGATTCAACGGGATATCAAGAAGAGTATTACCTTCTCTTGAAACCTTGATCCTGTCCACATTTCCTTCCTGAATCCTTTTCTTCAAACGCTCGATGATCTCTTCGGCATAATCATCCAGTTTCTTATCTTCCGGGTTTGTTTCTGCTTCTGCAGTATCATCCGGCTCATTAACATCATCCTGCTCTGTTTCCGGTTCTGCGGTATCTTCCGGCTCAGCGGCCCTGGTGTCAGTATTTTCTGTTTCTTCCTCAACAGGAGCCTCATTTAATGATCTGATCGCCGCTTCCACATCTCCCTCTGCTTCCAGGAGAGCTTTTTTCACGGTGTGATACCCCTCTTTTGTTGCGTCCAATACTTTTTCAATCATCTCAAGTGTAATGTCCATAGTCTGATCTCCTTTTTGAAAATAACTCATGTTAACGAGTGTCTTCAGAATAGTGATTTTCTTGTTCATATTATAGCGCATTCTTTCGAAAAGTACACAGTGAATAATTTCATCATTATTTCATTTCCTTTTCATTTTCAGAAATAAAAATGAACTATTCTCATTTTTTATATCGTATGTTATAATGGTCAAAATAAATAAAAAACAATATTAATCATAGCAAGATATATGATAGAAACAATATATCAATATGTCTAAGGTATGGGACAGGAGGAAGATGAAGATATGATCCGCATTATTTCAGATAGTACCTGTGACCTCTCACCGGAACTGATTCAAAGATATAATATAAACATCTTGCCACTCCACATCCTTCTGGGAGATGAGGAATATGAGGATGGCTCGGGCGTCGGACCGGATGAAATATACCGCTGGTCTGATGACCATCGAATGACACCAAAAACCTCGGCACCTTCCCTGGACCATGCTATAAATCTGATGCAGCCACTCCTGGAGAAGGGGGATGAGATCATCTGCTTTTCAATCTCTGAGTCCATGTCAACCTCCGGAAATGTGATGCGTCTTGCCGTGGAGGAATTGGAAGCGGAAGACAGGGTATCCGTGATTGATTCTGCCAACCTGTCCACTGGGATCGGCCTTCTTGTAATCGAAGCTGCCATCATGGCTGCCGAGTGTAAGAGCAGGGAAGAGATTATCTCCAGAATCGAGGAATTGAAACCTCTGGTCCGTTCCAGTTTTGTGGTGGATACCATGGTCTATCTCCAGAGAGGTGGACGTTGCAGCTCCATCACAGCTTTAGCCGGAACTGCTCTTAAGATTCATCCAGAGATTATGGTGAAGGATGGCTCTATGATTCCCGGAAAAAAATATCGTGGAAAGATGGGGCATGTAATTGAGAAATATGTCAAGGATCTGGAAGAAGAGCTTGTTAAGGCAAAAAGGGACAGGGTATTCATCACCCATTCCGGCTGCCAGGATGAGATCATTCAGGCCATCAAGCAATATCTGGAAGATCTGGGTGTCTTTAAGGAGATTCTGGTCACGATAGCCGGAAGCGTGATCTCCAGTCACTGTGGACCGGGACCCTTAGGGGTTTTATTTATAGCGAAAGAAAGGTCGTAACACAATGGTGTGTTACGACCTTTTTACTTTCTAATCATGCTCAGACTTCTGTAATTCCTGCCAGGACCTTTTTATAATCTTCATAGTTTTTCTTAAGCAACTCCGGAGTATCCAGCTGGTAAGGGCAGTGGCTGGTGCATTGGCGGCAGTTGATGCAGTCTTCGATCTTCTTCATCTCTTTCTGCCAGTGGTCATTCAGCCAGGCCTTAGAAGGTGCTCTTCTGAGCATAAGAGACATCCTGGCACAGGTATTGATAAGGATTCCCTTAGGACATGGCATACAGTAACCGCATCCCCGGCAGAATTCACCGGACAAATCCTCTTTTTCTTTTTGGATGTATTCCCTGATCTCCTGATCCATTTCCGGTGTCCGGTCCATATAGGAAAGCCATTCATCCAACTCGGATTCCTTTTGAATTCCCCAGATGGGCAGAGCATTATCAAACTGCGTCATG
>CADBOX010000207.1 GCA_902796415.1 uncultured Lachnospiraceae bacterium | reverse complement strand
GTCTCGATGACATATGCCCTGTGGGCAACGGAGAGAGCCATCTGAGCATTTTGTTCTACCAGTAGAATGGTAGTACCTGCTTTGTTCAGATTCTTAATGATCTCAAAGATCTGATCTACCAGGATGGGGGCAAGTCCCATGGAGGGTTCATCCAGCATCAGTAGCCTGGGATCGGACATAAGAGCCCTGCCCATGGCCAGCATCTGCTGTTCTCCTCCGGAGAGAGTGCCGGCAATCTGCTTGGTTCTCTCTTTCAGTCTCGGGAACTGCTCATAGACGTATTCAAGGTTTCTTGGAATATGTTCCGGTTTGGTTACAAATGCTCCCATCTGAAGATTCTCCTCCACGGTCATACCCTGGAAGATTCTTCGACCTTCCGGGACATGGGAGATGCCCTTGTAGACAATCTTGTGGGCCGGAGTTCTTGCGATGGAGCTGCCCAGAAACTCAATATCGCCGGTCTTGCTGCGCATCAGTCCGGAGATGGTATGCAGGGTGGTTGATTTCCCTGCTCCGTTCGCTCCGATCAGCGTGACGATCTCACCTCTGTTTACGTCGAAGGAGATACCTTTGATGGCATGGATCGCACCGTAGAATACATTGATATCTTTAACAGTAAGTACCGTACCCATTATCTGATCTCCTTTCCTTTTTTATCGGTTTTGCCAGGAGTACCCTTAGCATGATCGGCTGCCGGTTTCGCACGGTCCGGGCGGGACTCCACTTTGGATGTTACCTTACCCTTCTTAAAAGCGGCTTCCGGATCCTGTTTTTCTATATCCTCTTCTTCCTCCATCTTTCCTCTGCTCTTACCCAGGTATGCTTCGATAACCTGCGGATTGCTTTGGATTTCTGCAGGGGTTCCTTTGGCGATGGTCCTGCCGTAGTTCAGAACAGCGATTCCTTCGCAGATTCCCATTACCAGACTCATATCATGCTCGATCAGAAGGATGGCAATCTGGAATTTGTCCCGGATCTCCTTGATGGTCTTCATTAATTCTGCTGTCTCGGATGGATTCATACCGGCAGCTGGTTCATCCAGGAGTAAGAGTCTGGGTTTAGTTGCCAGAGCTCTCATAATCTCAAGTCTTCTCTGGGCACCGTAAGGAAGAGAACCGGCTTTATGATCTGCCACGTCTGTCATCTCAAAAAGCTCCAGCATTTTCATGGCTTCTTCATGGATACGCTTTTCTTCTCTGCGGTATTTCGGAGAGTGAAAAACTGCGTTCAGAAGATGATAGTCGGTGTAGGAATGAAGGGCAACCTTGATATTTTCTTCCACCGTCAGTTTATCAAAGAGACGGATATTCTGGAAGGTACGGGCCATACCGGCCTTGTTGATATCCACCGTATTCATTCCCTCGGTGCTCTTGCTATTGAAAAAGATTTCTCCCCGGGTGGGTTCATACACTTTGGTCAGCATATTGAAGATGGTGGTCTTTCCGGCACCGTTGGGCCCAATCAGACCCGCAATCTCAGTCCTGCCGATGGCAAGGCTGAAGTTGTCCACCGCAGTTAATCCTCCGAAGTCGATTCCCAGATTTTTTACTTCCAGAACCGGCGTCATATCTTTATCTCTTTCAGGGAGGATGGTTGTATCAGGATAGGGATCTTCGTCTCCCCATTGTTCTTTGGCGTCCACGAAGACAGCTCTGCCGCCTACATTGTCATCATAGTAGGTCAGTTCACGGTCCTCATAACCGTGACCGGTGTCGGAAATGTCGGTGTTCATGGGATCGCCTTTAATGATTTTATCGTCAGCCATCTACATTTCCTCCTTTCCGGTCTCGTCATGGTCAGCAGCCTCTTCCGCTTTTTTCTTACGTCTCTTTCTGGGACTGATTTTCTCCCATACCATACCGGCTCTCGCACGGATGGTGGGGTTATAGGTACAGATCATTACCACGATCAGTACTACGGCATAGGTCAGCATACGATAGTCCGCGAACTGTCTCAGGGCTTCCGGAAGAATGGTCAGAAGTGTGGCAGCCAGGATACCACCCCAGATATTACCGATACCACCCAGTACCACAAATACCAGGATCAGTACGGAGGTGTTAAAGTTGAATTTAAGGGGTGCCAGTGTAGAGTAGTTCTGTCCGAACATGGCTCCTGCCATCCCTGCCAGCGCTGCACTCACCACGAAGGCGATGAGTTTGTATTTCTTTACATTGATTCCGATGGATTCCCCGGCAATCCGGTTATCCCTGACGGCCATGATACATCTTCCATGCTTGGAGTTCTTCAGGTTCAGCACAACAAAGAGCGTGAAGAGGGTTAAGAGCATGGCGGTGGTGAAAGTGGCAGTTTTGGTGACACCGGTTGCACCGATGGCACCGGTGATGATTCTCTGATTTCCCTCCACTCCGTCAATGGTATGGTTGAAGGCAAATTTCAGCTTCTTGCCGTCCAGACCGAAGTAGAGAACATTCATGATATTTCTTACGATCTCCCCGAATGCCAGGGTTACGATGGCCAGATAGTCCCCCCGCAAACCGAGGATGGGGATACCGATGATAATGCCTGCGATCGCAGCGGTGATGGCCCCTGCCAGCACAGCAAAGAAAAGCCGGACATTGCCGGATGGCATGGAAGCTTCCATCATTCTTGTCACGATGATGCCGGTGAAGGCTCCTACGGACATAAAACCGGCATGACCCAGTGAAAGCTCCCCTGAGATACCTACTACCAGGTTCAGGGAGATAGCCAATGAGATGTAGACGCAGATGGGGACGAACTGTCCCTGCAGGTTACGTCCGATCAACCCGGCATTGGCACCCAACTGCAGGAGGATATATCCTACAATCAGAATTCCGTAAGAAATGGTAGCTTCTTTTTTGTATTCATTTCCAAAAAATATATTCCTGAGGCGTTTAGCTCCAGCTTTGTTTTCTTTTCTCTCAGCCATGATCCACCTACACTTTCTCGTTGACCTTCTTGCCCAGAAGTCCGGTAGGCTTCACAAGAAGTACGATGATAAGACAGGCAAACACGATGGCATCGGAAAGCTCTGTGGAGATATATGCTCTGGACATAATCTCAATAAGACCAAGAATCAGGCCTCCGATCATGGCTCCGGGGATGGAACCGATTCCTCCGAATACAGCAGCCGTAAAGGCCTTGATACCGGGCATGGACCCTGTGGTGGGCATGAGAACCGGGTAGGCGGAACACATAAGCACACCTGCTACTGCGGCAAGTCCGGAACCGATGGCAAAAGTCATGGAAATCGAACGGTTCACATTGATTCCCATCAGCTGTGCAGCTCCGTTATCTTCAGAAACCGCACGCATGGCCTTGCCTGCTTTTGTTCTGCTTACAAACAGAGTCAGACAGATCATGATGACGATATTAGCCACGATGGTGAACAGAGACTCTGCAGTGATGGTGAGCTGTCCGTTGGCAGCGTGAATCGTATCCACTCCGTTGAACAGACTGGTAAATACACGGGGATTTGCGCCCCAGATCAAAAGAGCTGAGTTCTGCAGGAAATAGGAGACACCGATGGCAGTGATAAGTACTGCCAGGGAACCGGTCCCTCTCAAGGGGCGGTAAGCCAGTCTCTCGATGGTGATGCCCAGCAAGGTACATACGGCCATGGCCAATGCCAGGGCAATCCACCCGTTCATTCCCATGTACATAGTCAGGCAGAAGGAGACATATCCGCCCACCATGATGACATCACCATGGGCAAAGTTCAGCATCTTGGAGATACCGTAGACCATGGTGTAGCCCAGGGCGATGATGGCATATACACTTCCCAGACTCAGTCCTGAAATCAAACTGTTTAAAAAATTCATAATCTTCTTCCTTTTATTCCATGTGATATGGTTAAGGGTGCCACATATCGATGCGACACCCTCAAGTTAACAACTATTAATCACTTAGTCATGGTATTCTTGATTATTTCTCAACGTACTTGCCGTCCTCGATGATACAAACCTTTGGAGTTTTGTTAACTTCACCGGAAGCTTCCCACTTCATCTCTTCTGCAGTGAGTCCGCTGGCTGTGAAATCTCCGGTAAATACACCGATCATTGCTTCACAGATATCTTCCATGCTGGCATCTGTTCCAAGACCTGTTTTTCCGAATGCATCGTAGATTGCGTATACACAGTCATATGCATCAGCTGCAAACTGGATCGGGGTCTCATTGAATTTTTCTTCGTAAGCTTTTACGAAATTCTGTACTGCCTCATCCTCGGAATATGGTGTAAATGGTGTGAGGAGCAGAACTCCCTCTGCCAGGGAAGTATCAAATCCTTCGAGATCCAGGATTCCGTCCATACCGTCCACGCCGAAATAAGTTACATCGTAACCCATCTTGTTGGCCTGGGTCATGATATTGGAAGCCGGTGTGTAGTAGATCGGAAGGAAGATCAGGTCAACGCCTGCATTCTTCAGGCTGTTGAGCTGAGCGGTAAAGTCAGCGTTCGCATCATCAGAGAATGCCTCAACTGCTGCAAGCTGTTTGCCGGAAGCTTCGTACTCGGATTTGAACTTGTCATAGATACCGGAGGAGTAGTTATCTGCATTGTTGTAGATAACGCCCACTTTTGCGTCCGGATAGTTGGTAGCGATATATTCTGCGGAAGCGATACCCTGGTTAGGATCGGAGAAGCAGAGCTGGAATACATTGTCATTACCTTCTGTTACGGCAGGGCCGGAAGCAGATGGTGTAAGAGCAAATGTTCTGTTTGCATTTGCTTCGGAAGCAACTGCGGTACAAGGAGCAGTAGTAACGGCTCCGATAAGAACCTGCATGCCGTTGTCCACCAGCTTATTGTAAGCGTTTACGGATTTCTCGGCATCATGCTCATCATCCTGCATATCCCATACCAGCTGAACGCCGTCCGGGTTCGCTGCATTGATCTCATCCACTGCAAGCTGAGCACCGTTCTTAACTGCATTACCATAGAGAGCTGCTGCACCGGTAAGAGGTCCGATACCACCGATGTAAAGTGTGTTACCTTCGGAGTCGCCGCCGCCAGATTTACTGCCACAGCCTGCAACCATCATAAGGATCATCATACAGGACAATACTACTGCAACAAACTTAGTCCATTTTTTGTTTTTCATAATTCCTTTCTCCTTCTGATACTTTGATTCCTTTTTTTGACTGAAGTGATAGTTGATAAGTGTATGTACTAAAAAATTAGTCCGCAGGTCGCGGACTGAACAATATTTAGATACATTGTGATAATATCATCGCAGGGATTTCATGTCAACACTTTTTAGGGTAAAAGCATGGCTTTACGCCGTGTTTTATTGCCCTTTTTCGGGGACTCTTTTTTAATATTTTTCATCTTTTAAGAACTTAAAAATGTAATAAAAATGGAAGGCAGATTACATTTCATTTCTATCAATTTTGATAAAAATGGGCCATTACATAATTTTTTCTGTTATTTTGGAAAAAAATAGTCTATAATAGACGGGATAAAGTGATAAAGTGTAGAAGATACTAAGAACGATTCAGAAAGGATGGACATATGCCGAAGAGAAATGATATTAACAAAGTTCTGATTATTGGTTCGGGTCCGATCGTCATCGGCCAGGCATGTGAGTTCGATTATTCCGGTACACAGGCTTGTAAGGCTCTGCGTAAACTGGGTTATGAGATTGTGTTGGTGAATTCCAATCCTGCCACGATCATGACCGATCCGGAGACAGCAGATATCACATATATTGAGCCTTTGAATGTGAAGCGGCTCGAGCAGATCATCGCGAAGGAAAGACCGGATGCTTTGCTTCCTAATCTGGGAGGACAGTCAGGCCTTAACTTATGTGCTGAGTTATATAAAGAAGGAATCCTGGATAAATATAATGTTAAGGTTATCGGCGTACAGGTGGATGCCATTGAGCGTGGTGAGGACCGTATTGAGTTCAAGAACACCATGAACGAACTGGGCATCGAGATGGCCAGAAGCAAGGTGGCTTACTCAGTGGAGGAAGCACTGGATATAGCGAAAGAACTTGGTTATCCGGTGGTTCTTCGTCCCGCTTATACCATGGGAGGCGCCGGGGGCGGCCTTGTCTATAATAAAGAAGAGTTAAAAACAGTCTGTGCCAGAGGCCTTCAGGCATCCCTGGTAGGTCAGGTCCTGGTGGAAGAATCCATCCTTGGCTGGGAGGAACTGGAGCTTGAGGTAGTCCGTGACAGTGAAGGGAATATGATCACAGTCTGCTTTATCGAGAACATAGATCCCATGGGAGTTCACACGGGAGATTCCTTCTGTTCCGCTCCTATGCTCACCATCTCGAAGGAAGTCCAGGCAAAGTTACAGGAACAGGCATATAAGATCGTGGACAGGGTACAGGTAATCGGCGGAACAAATGTGCAGTTCGCTCATGATCCTGTCTCAGACAGAATCATTGTCAT
>CADBOX010000206.1 GCA_902796415.1 uncultured Lachnospiraceae bacterium | reverse complement strand
GCCAGCTTCAGGAAGAGGTAGGTATCGTCCAACGACAATGGATTCTTCTCCATCACTGTGTTCAGAAGTTCATAAAATCCCTTCGCGGCTTCCCAGTACTTCTCATCGGAATGATTCTTAATTGCCTCTGACAGAGACTGTATGGTTGGCAGAAGATCTGCCAGATTACCAATCAGTGCATCAGTATCAATCCCACTGAATTCACCGTTCAGAACACTTCCCACCAGCTTGCAGATTGCATCCTGATAGGTTGCCGTACCTTCGCATCCTTCCTGCTTCTTTGTGTAGGCATCCCTGTCCGGAATCTCCCAACCAAGACTGTCCACCAGGTTCTTAACGAACTCTTCCTTATTATCCATCTGCCCCATCCCGGCTGCGCCACTTCCCAGTTTGGTCAGCTCTTCCTCTGCTTTATCCTCCAGCTCCGGAATATTAAGCGGGATATCGACTCCATAGCGAACCATTCCCCAAGGTGGGATCATAGTCACCACATCATCGCCGCAGATATAATTATGGATATTTTCGTAATCTCCTGCCGCTTCCGCTGCCACAGTGGCAGGTGCTTCAAATGTTTCACAGAAAGTTGTCTCTTTGGACAACTTTGAAGCGATGATATTTGCCAGAGCGCCGCCACGGCTCTGACCCATAATCCATGTTTTGGTACTTTTATTGCCTGACAAAGACAGGATCTTAGCCACAGCTTTTTCAGCCGCCACGGAAAATGCATAGTGTTCTGCATCGATAGTCTCACCGTTAACGGTAAAATTCTGTTTCCATCCCTTTTCTTTGATTTTCTTGTCCATGCTGTAGCTCTGAATTACCACCGCCAGAAGGACGTTACTTCTCCCATCCTTCTCGATGTTCTTCCTACCCCACATAAAAGCACAGTCGTCCGGATCATCACTGTCAAATCCGGAAAAACCGATTTCATCAAAGCCAAGCTTCTTCAGAAATGCAGCGCCTGCACTGTCCTTACTTCCCTCCAGAGTCGCAGCAACCAACTGCATGGAGGCCAGAGCCAAAGCATCGTTCCTCTCGCCGGGTTTCTGGAAGAACCAGTCATCGCTATAATAAAAACTATCCTTCAAGACCTCCCCGGCCTCAAAAGTGGAATAAACATCCACCTTCCCATACCGATAGCTATCCGGATCTACCTTGCTATCACTCGCAAGCCCGAAATACTCGGCAAGGTCAGTCAGGATAGAGGCCTCCGCCACAATCGCATTTGACGAAAACGCACCGATCAACATCACGAACGCCAAAAACCAAGCCAGTAATCTTCTTTTCATATTCGTACTCCTTTCTGGGGAGGGGGTCAGACCCCTTATGGGGGTCTGACCCCCCACTAATGACCCCCTAACGGCTCCCTAATCAATCCCCTACTATATCTAATGCCATTATATCTTTTAAAAGGTACGTTGGTAAAGTAATATTGTTGGTTATTAACAACAAAAATCGCACTGATCTCAGTGCGATTTTTCCAGGTGTGATTTATTTCAGCTCGACAGGGGGTCAGACCCCTTAAGGGGTCTGACCCCCTGCTACACATAACCTATATTCTCACATCCCCATCAGGTAAGAGAAGACGAGGAATGCGGTTTTTAATTCATCGTGCCGGATGCTTCCGTTCTCGATTCGGATGATATCATCCGCTATAACTTCCACACCCAGTTCTTTGACTTCTTCTTCATCCAGAGGAACGATTGATTTCTGTTCCTTGATCCGGTATACGTCAGAGATCTGGCAATCCACCCTGCCGTTATTGGTGATGACGATATCCACCTTCCGGTTCTCCAGATAACGGTTGAGAACCTTAATATGGTCGCTTATCGTATAGTTATCTGTCTCCCCGGGCTGGGTGACCAGGTTGGCGACATACATGATGGGCGCATCAGAATCAGCGATGGCATCCCTCACATCCGGTGCGATCAGATGGGGGATGATGCTGGTATAAAGACTGCCGGGGCTTAAGAGAATCAGGTCCGCCTCTGCTATCTTCTGAATGATCTCCGGAGAAACGGTAACCGGATGATCGTAGGTCAGATAGTCGATACTCTTGATATTCTCACTGACAGAACACTCACCGATGTAGAGTTCCCTGTCCCCATGTCCGATCAGCTCTACTTTTTCTTCTGTAAGAGGTAAAATGCTTCCCTTTACATTCAACAGCTTGCACATATACTTTGTGGCTTCGGTAAGGTTCCCTTTGAGATCGATCAGGGCAGCCAGCAGTACGTTTCTCACCGGATGGTTATGGAGGGTTCCATCCTTCTGAAAACGGTAACGAAGCAATTTCACGAAATCATCGTCCACGTTGGCCATGGACAGAAGTACTTTACCGAGATCCCCTACTGCCGGGATGTCCAGTTCTTCCTTCAGAACGCCCGTGCTGCTGCCATCGTCACTAACGGCAACCACAGCTGTTACATCCAAGGGAAATAATTTCAAACCTCCGAGGATACAGGATATCCCGGTCCCACCTCCGAAAATGACGATTTTTCTCATAACGCACCTTCCCTTTCTAAATATATCTAACGAACACATGCCATGATAATCCCGAACAAAACTTATCATATTACAAATAATTATGTACTGAACCTATACTTTTGTCAATCTTTCAATCGGAATCGTCTTGACGATTTCGCGCGAGTTGCGCGGTAGCTTTAGCTACCTTCCATAGCGCAACTCTGCGACGCGCCGCAGGATTCATCATATGGGGATTAAGATTCCTTCCTGTGTAGGCGGGAGTCTTAATCCCCATATGATGAAATGTCCGATTAGTACAGTTACACTGCAAACAGATGCATTTACAATCCACCCAATCAGGCGATAGAATGACAATAGTTTAGTATGCATTATTATGCACCAGTATGCG
>CADBOX010000205.1 GCA_902796415.1 uncultured Lachnospiraceae bacterium | reverse complement strand
TAAAAGAGAGCATTACGAGAAACCAAGCGTTCGTCGTAAAAAGAAATCTGAAGCTGCCAGAAAAAGAAAATATAAATAATAGTGCTACTAAAAAAAGATATCCTCACCGGATATCTTTTTTTTCTAAAGGAAGGAGCCTTTGAGGGATGAATATATCTGAGATGGAATTCCCTTTTCCGGCAGCCCATGCCGGAAATGTCTTTGGGCAGTTTGATGCCAACATGAAAAAAATAGAAAGAACGTTGCATGTGACTCTGATTTTCCGTGAAGACCGGCTCAAGCTGATTGGGAGTGAAAATGATTGTAAGAGAGCCAGGGAGGTGATTGAGCAGTTATTGAATCTTTCCAGGAGGGGAAATGATATCACGGAACAGAATGTGAACTATGCACTGTCCTTGTCCATGACGGATTCTATCCCCGTATCCTCGATCAATGAGCTGGATAAGGACATCATATGTCACACCATTATGGGTAAGCCTATAAAACCCAAAACTGTAGGACAAAAGGATTATGTGGACACCATACGGGACAAGATGATCGTTTTTGGAGTAGGGCCGGCTGGTACAGGAAAAACCTATCTTGCCATGGCCAAGGCTATCACAGCCTTTAAAAACAGTGAAGTAAACCGGATCATCCTCACCCGCCCCGCAATCGAGGCCGGTGAGAAACTGGGATTCCTTCCCGGTGATCTTCAGAGCAAAGTAGATCCCTATCTTCGCCCTTTGTATGATGCTCTTTATGAGATTATGGGTGTAGATTCTTTTATGAAGAATATGGAGAAGGGCCTGATCGAGGTAGCTCCCCTGGCTTACATGAGGGGACGAACTCTGGATAACGCTTTCATTATCTTGGATGAAGCTCAGAATACAACACCTGCCCAGATGAAGATGTTTCTTACAAGAATCGGTTTCGGTTCCAAAGCCATCATAACCGGGGACCAGAGTCAGAAAGACCTGCCGGACGGAAGCCGTTCCGGCCTTGATGATGCCTTACGGATCCTCCAAAACATTGAAGAGATCGGTGTCTGCAGGCTTACCAGTGCCGATGTGGTGAGACATCCTCTGGTGCAGAAGATTGTCACAGCCTATGACGAATATGAGAAAAGTCAACAGGACAAAGAGAAGGCAAAACGCAGAAATTACAATAAGAAGAAATAGATAAGGAGCCAGAATATGACCATCGATATTGAGTATGATTATCCGGAAATCGTGACGGATCATTACCGGGATATCATAGAGAAAGTGATTCTCACTGCATTGGATTATGAAGATTGTCCCTATGAATCTATGGTGTATGTGCTTCTTACCGATAACGAATCAATCCATACCATCAACAAGGAGCACAGGGGAATCGACCGTCCCACGGATGTTTTATCTTTTCCTATGCATGACTACCCGGTCCCTGCTGATTTCTCAGAGATCGAAGAGACTGATCCGGATGCTTTTCATCCGGATACCGGAGAACTTATGCTTGGAGATATCATCATATCGATAGATAAGGTGCTGGAACAGTCGGAAAGTTATGGTCATTCCCCAATCAGAGAATTAGCCTTCCTCACAGCACACAGCATGCTTCATCTCATGGGATATGATCACATGCAAGATGAAGAGAGAAAGGTTATGGAAGCGAAGCAGGAAGAGATACTGAATCTGTGTGGTTACAGAAGGTAAGAGGCTGCCATGAAATCATATGATCTGATCATTGTGGGAGCAGGACCGGCCGGAATGTCCGCGGCCATCGCTGCCTCCGAAGAAGATATAAAGATCCTCCTGTTGGATGGATCAGATAAAATCGGAAAAAAGATCCTGGTCACAGGCAATGGAAAATGCAATCTGACAAACAGTTACCAGGACATAGCCTGTTACAGAACGGAGACACCGGATAAAGTCCTTGGGGTACTGAATCTCTTCGGTCCTTCCAAGACAGCAGGTTTTTTCCGAGATCTGGGGATTCTGACCCGGGATAAAAACGGATATATCTACCCTTATAATGAACAGGCTTCCACGGTGAGAGATGCTTTTGAATCGTTTATAAGAGGAAACAAGAACATCACTGTCAGGACGGGATGTCATGTGGATAAGATACTCCCATTAAGAGAAGGATTCCGCATCATCACAGGGACCGGCAACTATGTTTCAACTGCAGTTATTCTGACTACAGGAGGATACGCAGGTCCGGGAAATGATTCTGACGGGACCGGCTTTGGCCTTGCAGGATGCATGGGACACAGACTTATCCCAACTTACCCTGCTCTGACAGCCTTAAAATCCTCCGCCCCTTTCTTAAAGAAAGTGAGAGGTGTCCGTAATCAGGCAAACATCTCACTTCTTATAGATGAAGAGCCTCTTTACAGTGAGAGCGGGGAGCTTCAATGGACCGATTACGGTATCTCGGGAGTGGCTGTCTTTCAGCTGAGCCGTTATGCGGTGATCGCTTTGGAAGAGGGAAGATCTGTCTCTCTGTCTCTCGATTTTCTCCGGGAGATGGACAGGAACCAACTATATGAATACCTGTACAGTCAGATCAGAAATTGCAGTTATAAAGATGCCGGGGAGATTCTTAAGGGATTTTTGCCTGAAAAACTTACTCCGGTCGTATTAAGAGAAGCACATCTGTCTACACATGACAATCTGATTCAGGTCGATGCGGACAAGTTACAGGATCTGGTGTCAGCCATCAAATCTTTTCCGCTCCGCATTAACGGCTATATGGGTTATGAGAAAGCCCAGGTTACCAGAGGGGGTATCCCTTTTAATGAAGTGACAGATCATTTGGAATCAATCCTTCACACAGGACTATATTTCGCCGGAGAGATTCTGGATGTAGACGGGACCTGTGGAGGGTACAATCTTCAGTGGGCATTCAGCAGTGGAAATGTGTCAGGAAAAGCAGCTGCTGAGTATATCAGGAAGAACAAAGAAACTTAAAACTCTACTGGAAGGACGAGAAAGGGAGAACAGCTATGATCAGGGTATCGGGTATAAAAATCAGGATTCCCCATGACGAAGCGAAACTTCATAGTGCCATTCGGCGCCAGGCCAAGGGTATGAAACCCTTGTCTTATCAAATCGTACGCCGTTCCATCGATGCCAGAAAGAAACCGGAACTATATTATGTCTATACTATCGATGCCCGGTTTCGTGAGGAGAAGAAACTCCTGCATATGAAAGGCAGCAAATGGACGATGACCAGTGATACTGTGTATTCTTTCCCACCTTGCAATAAGGAACTGCCCGGCTCTGGATTTAAAAGGCCTGTGGTAGTCGGATTCGGTCCTGCCGGATTATTTGCTTCCCTTATGCTGGCCCGGGTTGGATTATGTCCCATTGTCCTGGAACGTGGTGATCCGGTGGACCTGCGGCAGGAGAAGGTGGAGAAGCTATTCCGGGATAAGGTTCTTGACCCTGAGTCCAACATCCAGTTTGGAGAGGGTGGTGCCGGTACATTTTCGGACGGTAAACTGAACACTATGGTTAAGGATAAGACAGGCCGCAACCATTTCGTCCTGAAGGAATTAGCAAAACACGGCGCTCCAAAGGATATCTTATATGAGGCAAAACCTCACATAGGGACAGACATACTGAGAGAAGTTGTCAGATCTATCCGGGAGGAAATCATTTCATTGGGTGGAGAAGTTCATTTCCGGGCTAAAATGATTGGAATCCATGACAGGGATCACTTACTTGAAAATATTATTTATGAAGAGGACGGCGTCAGGAAGACCCTGGATACGGATACCCTCATTCTGGCCATCGGCCACAGTGCAAGGGATACCTTCTCCGTCCTTTATGATCACGGGATTGACATGACAGCGAAAGCCTTTGCCATCGGAATCCGGGTGGAACATCCTGCCGGGATGATCGACGAGAGTATGTACGGGGCCGGTTACCCTGAGGAATTGCCGGCTGCAAATTATAAATTGACACACCAATGTTCTGACGGCAGAGGAATCTATTCCTTCTGCATGTGTCCGGGAGGATACGTGGTGAATTCTTCCTCCGAACCGGGTCACCTGTGTGTCAACGGTATGAGTTATTCCGGCAGGGACGGCAGCAATTCAAACAGTGCCATCATCACTACAGTGACACCCGAGGATTACCCTTCAGATCACCCCTTAGCCGGTATGGAATATCAGAGAATATATGAGAAAGCCGCTTATGATTTATGTGGAGGCAGCATACCGGTTCAATTATATGGTGATTTCCGTGATGATCAGATCTCTACATCCCTGGGTACATTTGAACCGCAGATCAAGGGAAGATGGGATTTCGGCAACCTGAGAAAGTGCCTTCCGGATTATATCTGCCGTGACATCCTGGAAGGGATGGAGGCCTTCGGAAAGAAGATTCAAGGGTACGACAGACCGGATACGATCTTTTCGGGAGTAGAGACCCGCACATCTTCCCCGGTACGGATTGTCCGGGATGAGGAGTTTCAGAGTAATATAAGAGGACTCTTTCCCTGCGGAGAAGGGGCCGGCTATGCCGGTGGAATCACATCGGCGGCGATGGATGGCATCCGGGTCGCGGAAGCAGCAGTAAACTATATCTTCAGCAGAAAGTGAGGAAAACAGGATGAATAATAACGATATTGACCGCATCAATACTTTATATCATAAATCTAAAGCTGTGGGGCTGACCCCGGAGGAGAAAGAAGAACAGAAGAGATTACGTAAAGAGTACATTAAGTCAATCCGCGCCAGTCTGCTTGGCACATTGAACAGTATCGATATGCAGGAAGAAGACGGTACGGTGACAAACCTTGGAGAAAAGCATGGGAAAAGGTACAATTAAGAGTAAAATTCCCCTTAAAAAGTTGATTTATAATCTAAAAATATATAAAAAGACTTGATATTTTCCATCAAGAGTGTTATATTACCATGGTAAATACTTGTTAATGAATAAGAGTGGGCGCATCGCCCACTCTTATTTGTTGATAAAAAGAGATTGGTCCTGCACCATCCGGTGCAAGAGAGCAGATAACACAAAGAGAGGTGAGAACAGCATGAAAAAAACAGAGATTGTTGCGAATACAGAGAGATTGGTAACACCCATCATCGAGGAGAATCATTTTGAACTGGTGGATGTGGAATATGTCAAGGAAGGATCCAACTGGTATCTTCGTGTGTATGCGGACAAAGAGGGTGGAATCAATATAGATGATTGCGTGTTGATCAGTCGCGCTCTTGAGGCTAAACTGGATGAGGAGGATTTCATAGAGGACGCATATATCCTTGAGGTGAGTTCCCCCGGATTGGGCAGGCCACTGAAGAAAGATAAGGATTTTGAAAGAAACCTTGGAAAACCGGTCGAGTTGAAACGTTACAAAGCATATGACAACCGCAAGGAATTCGAAGGAATCTTAACAGGTTATACAGAGGATACCGTGACTTTCTCCTGCGAGGGAGAAGAGATCACTTTTGACCGAAAAGACCTGGCCATGATCCGTCAGGCAATTGAGTTTTAATTGATAATAACCACGGAAGGAGAAGAAAAATGAGCGATTTAATTAAGGCTCTCGATGATTTACAGAAAGAAAAAAACATTGAAAAAGAAGT
>CADBOX010000204.1 GCA_902796415.1 uncultured Lachnospiraceae bacterium | reverse complement strand
ATGGTTTCTACCCTGCCGGATTCATTATAATGGACATTAATATCACCATTTTCACTCATATCCTGGATATCGCCCAGATTGATTGTGTCCGGATCGTCCTGATAATCATCTATCTCCCATAATGCATATAATGTAAGATCAGAGTATACCGGGCTATTAAAATAATAATAATTGTCAAAATCAGGATCTGTAAACCATCCCTCCAAATAATATCCAGCTCTGCTCGGGTCCCTTGGTTCTCTGACATATCCGCCGGCAGGAATCTGCTGGCTAGCCACACTGGAACCACCGTTAGTGACGAACGTTACCGTATACATAGTCACCGGTTTAGGTGCTTCTGTTGCTGGAGGTTGCGGGGCCGGGGTCGGTGCCGGTTTAGCATTAACAGTCACTTTACATTTATATTTCTTCTTTCCAATCTTTGCTGTTATGGTCGCAATACCTTTTTTCTTTGCGGTAACAACGCCCTTTTTCGTGACTGGTGCAACTGTCTTGTTACTGGAAGACCATTTTACCTTCTTCTTGTTGTTCAGAACTTTCAGTTTTATTTTACTTCCAACAACCAATACAACTTTCTTTTTGTTTAGTTTCGGTTTTTTCTTTGCCTGAATACTTGTACTTGGGGTCAATCCAAGTATCAGGGCAAATATTAGTGTATACACTATTATTTTCTTGAGTTTTTTCATAGATTTCACCTCTTTAATAAAGAATCAATCTTTTTCTGTCATGTTTTTTCTAATTTTAACCATTTAAAAATACAAAATAAAAATAATACCATGATCACAGTAACTGATAAGAAAACCAGCTTTCTGCAATCCACCTATATACCTCCTTTTCCTGCATCTAAACTTCCATGCATCACAAATCAGGTTAATAGTTGCACTCAGGAATCTCCTGTTATCATTTTATGGAAAGCCATCCCCCCTTTATAAAAAATATAATTTTGATTAACTATATATTACCAAATATTACTTATAATGAAAATACATTAGTCCTATCATTATTACCAAAATAACAGCAAATATTTCATATGGGTAAACTCTCATCCAGGGTGGCAATCCGCCGGATAGCATAAAAAACCACCGGGTTTCGGTTTGCTGCTTAAAAATAACATATCGAAACCCGGTGGCAATTAATTTCTAAGTTTTTTATCATTTGCCTGGCAGAGAGCAATTCATGCCTTTTTAATGCTGCTGATCGTAACAGTATGCTGCAGCTTTGCAGCCGTACTCCCAGTAATTGCTCCAGTCTTCATAGGTCTTGATTTTCACTTTTCCGACTGTCTGGGAGGCGCTTATGACCTGACCGTCTCCCAGATAGATACCGCAATGGTTTTCATCTTCTCCAGAAAGATGATAGAGGATATCTCCATAGTCGGCATCATAAACCGTATTGATCTTATAGAGATAGTCGCTCATGAGGTCTGTCTGACTGTCCGTAGTGTCGCCGATGAACCCGCCGGTGGCATCCCGGAAGGCCTCCCTCATGAGGGAGGAACAGTCAAAATATCCTTCCTGGTCTCTCTTTTCCTGGCTGTATATGGCTCCCAGATTCTTATCACAGAAGCGGACAGCCGCATCCTTCCACCGTTCGATCTGGTCTGTTCTGGAGATCTTTCCACCGATGTAGGAAGTGTAGACATAGCCCACGGTACCATCGGAAATCCTCACCTTGGTCCAGTCTCCTTTGGAAGAGTAGAAAGTCACCTTCTCCCCCTTATCCAGCTGACCTATGATAGCTCCCTTAGGTTTTTTGCGGAGATTCACATCCGATCCATTGATCTTGGCCGTACCCTGGGGAGTTGATTTTTTCCTTTTTTTGCCTGTTGTTTTAGTTGTATCGGATGAAGTCGTGTTATTGCCGGAAGTTTGTTCCGATTGCTCTTGGGCAATCTTTGCGGCAGCCTGCCTGGCTTCTTCTTCTGAGGAAGTCAGATAGTCTGTACAGATGTACCCGTTTTTTCCATCATAGAGGGCATCCGCCCACTCTCCTTCATACCCGTAGACTTCCACTTCCGTATCGGGTCCCACTGTGGCCAGAATCTGTCCGGACCGGCTCGGCTCCGCCCGCAGACGTACCGAATCCGTAGTGTACATGGTCGCAGCATCTGCAGGCGTGGCGATCGCCAATACGGTCAGAACTGCCAGTCCACAGATTATTTTCTTGATATCATTTACGGGAATGCATCCCATGAGCTCTCATCTCTTTTCTGCTAAGATTTGTCATGCCTGTCTCATCACTTTTTATTGTACCGTCACCGTGGAAACCTTGGTAACCATATTTCCACTCTTATCTCCGGCGGAATAAGTGACCGTGTAGGCTCCCGGCACCTGAAGATTCACCGCGGAAGCATCGACGGATACAGTAACTTCTCCATCCACGGCATCCTTGGCTTTGGCTCCCTTTGCGTAATCCGGAGCCGGATCCCCCGCTTTCACAACGAAAGACTGAGGCACTGTCAGCACCGGAGGAGTCTTGTCCTCAATATTGACGGTAACCGTCTTCTCCTGCTTATTGCCCGCTGCATCTTTCACGGAGTAAGAAACCATATATTTTCCGGGGATTCCGAATTTCACTGCCTTAGCTTTGATCTCGATAGCGGCAGTGAGATCTCCGTCTATCTCATCTTTGGCTGTCACACCCTGACTCCAGTTATACTCGGTATCTTTATCCGTGAGGGAGATGATTTTGGGCAATCCCTCAAACTCCGGCTTGGTCTTATCCACCACATTGACTGTCATGGTCTTCTTGGCACTGTTTTTGCTTTCATCGACGGCTTTCAGGGTAATCTCATAAGTCCCCAGCTTGTTGAATACGGCAACACCCTTGTCCAGAGTGAAGGAATCCTCCTTCAGATCTCCCTGGGGTACCACCTTGGCAATTTTTAAGGTGACAGAGGAGATCTCGTCCACTGCTTTTACATAGATGGTGTTCTTCGTGCTGTCCACCTTGTCCTTCTGTACTGCCTTGATTTCCTTTCCATAAGCGATCTCATAGGTCTCCTCGGATTCGGCAAACACAGGTGCCGTCTTATCCAGAACCTCAATCAGGGCATTGGCCATGGCGACATTACCGCTCTCATCCTCCGCCTTGATCTCCAGCTCATATCCTCCGATCCTGGAGAAGGAAACCTTTCCATCTTCCAGAAAATAACTCTCCTCCCCCTGCTTCTCCAGAGGTTTGACATTATTGACAGACAAGGTAATATTATCCGAAGCCGCGTCTTTGACAGACACTGTAATCTGTTCCACAATCTCCGAATCTTCACTCTGAGCTTCCTCTGTCTTGGCCTCTGTGGTCACAGTAGTATCCGCAGGCTCATTTTCAGTAACCTCTGTGTCGGCGGCTCCCAATTCATTTCCCGGGGTGGCAGTCTGTGACTGGGTGGATTCTGTGGGCTCATCTGTCTCCACATCATTTGCCGGTTCCTGATTGACCACCGGTAAACTCTCTCCATAAACAACCGTGTACTTCTT
>CADBOX010000203.1 GCA_902796415.1 uncultured Lachnospiraceae bacterium | reverse complement strand
TGAGAGACTCATAGCGGTCGATGTGGTATGTAAATCTGTGCCATCGCCATTGGTGTTCAAAAAGTATGTAGATTTTAAACAAGCATCTGAGGGTAATCTCACTGATGTTGTGTTTAGAGATAAGAAGCGTGGCTTCCTGTATTGCACAATGGCGCATTACCTTTCTCCTGAGGCAAGACAAGTGGCGAAAGATTGTTATAGAAGAGGTAGTGAGTCAGATGAATGGTTAAGATTGTTCTTAAGTGGAAAGATTGCTCGACGTTCATGTATGAGTTGTCCTTATCAGACGGTACATCGTGTGGGTGATTTTACACTTGGGGATATTTGGGAGACCGGATTTGATGGATTTGATGACAACAAAGGCTCAACATTGGTACATGTGTGGACGAAGAAAGGACAGTCTCTGCTAGAAAGCATTTCCTCGCGGGTAAAGATGAAAGAGTATCCCATTAAGAAATCTCGAGGTAAAGAACGCGTAAATAGGCTTGTATTAAAGTCTGATCGAGAGCAGTTGTTTATGGATGCTCGCGAATTGGGAGTAGAGCTTTTTTTTAAGAAATATGCGCCCAACACACTGACTGTTCGATTGAAACAGTGTGGTCGCTATTTGATATGGAAACTCCATCTGCATAATGTAATTAGACACATTAAACACTTGATAATACATAGGAAATAATGGATCAGAAGAGACTGGGTATTACAGTGGAGGAATCCACTGCCATAAAGGGGCTGCTTATAATCTTGATCATTCTTGGGCATGCACAACCTTTAATTCAGATTCCAGGCGTATTGCGTAGATTCTTCTATGATTTTCATGTTCATTGCTTTATGATATTGCCACTTCTCTATCCCGTAAAATACTTAAGTAGCGAAAGAATTAAGAATTATTTTGCCAGGTTAATGGTCCCTTTTATTCTCTTGTTTCTTTTGTTCTTTTTGGGAAAAAATATTCCGCTCTTTATTTCTTCTTATCACTCAGGTGTTATTACATTCAAGGATGTGATAAATACAATAAACGGTGGATTACATTCATTAATAATGGGAGGATACTTTCCGTTGGCTGAAAGTATAAAACTTCGGTATCTGTGGTTCTTACCGTTAATGTTTTCGTTCTCAATAATAAAAGACTTTTATAATACGACTGCGAATCAATGGACTAAGGCCACCTTCATCTCATTAGGTATGATCTTCTATATGATATTGTGGGTTTGTCTTTATCTGCCATATTTTGCCGGGATAAAAGAAACCATGATGGATTGGTCTCCATTCTCTATTTATCAAGCATTAGGGGCATTATTCCTTGGTGTTACAACTGTAACTCTTTTAAAGAAGACGTATTTTAGTAATCAGAGAAAAATAATTCAGGTTGTGCTTTCGGTTGTTTTTATAGTTATCTTTTTGATTTATAGCATAACCCCCAAGGCATCACCATATATGCTTGTGCTTAAAAGTATGATCCCTGTAATCGCCTTTATGCTTTTTTATAACTATAAAGAAATCTTGGCCAGATTAAGTATATTGAGAAAGTTTGGCGAACATTCTTTTGAAATCTATATCGTACAATCCCCTTTGTGTATAGCAATGTACACAATCATACCAAACCTTTTCCCAACAGAATCATTTCTTGTTAGGGCGTGTGTTTTCATTTTTATATTGGCTATATGCTATTATATAGCAAAGCTACTTTTAAAGATAAGTATTGTTAAGAGAATCCTTTTCCCACGGACTTGGGATGAGTTTGTTGGGAAAACCGATAAATAATTGATTTGAAATGAAAAAACTTCTAATTGTGGTGAACCACGACTGGTTCTTTTTGTCGCATCGTAAGGCAATAGCGGTTGCAGCTTTGCATGCAGGGTGGGATGTGACGATTGTGACATGTGATACCGGACGGTTTGACGATATTAGATCGTTGGGCTTGAAGGCGGTAAACCTGCCCATCAATGCCACAGGCAAGAATCTGCTGGAAGAGCTCAAAACCTTCCTGTTTCTGTGGAAACTGTATCGGAAGGAGCGGCCTGATGTGGTCCACCATGTGGGATTGAAAACCATCTTGTGGGGTAGCTTGGCAGCCAGACTGACAGGTGT
>CADBOX010000202.1 GCA_902796415.1 uncultured Lachnospiraceae bacterium | reverse complement strand
TTTTGATTGTACATATCAAGAGAAATCCCAATAGAACAGTTCTTCCTCCCGTATAACACTGTTTTTATCATAATACTCTGCCATGCTTTTATTGCGCCAGTCGCCCGGCTCCGAAGTTATATCATCGAAATACAGGACATACGGCATGTGAATATATGACGGCAATACAGCATCTGTTATTTTATCGTCCTGCAGGATCTTCATCCTCCTGTCAAAAGTCTCCCTGTATTCCCAAGCTTGCCCAGAACGCAAAGAATCCCATGCGCTGCACGTGGTTACCCTTTTCCCGTTTGGCAGAGTTTCAACGCTGATCCAAACCGAAGCGATGACCAACACAATCAATGCCAGCCGATACCCTTCATGGGTGGACAAGAAATCCAATAGAACGTTCCCCTGCTCCAGGGCTTTGATCTTTCTGTGAAACCATCCCATCCAGTAAAACATATTAAATACCAGCAAGAGTATCAAGAAATAAAACACAATATTTTGATAGCGTCCGGGCCCCAATTCTCCCGTGGCATAAATGCTTGGCGTATTCATTGAAGACAGCAGGCAAAAAGAAATCCCTGTTACAAGCCCAGGGTTACGAAAAGGCCAGCATCTCTCAGATTCAGATACAATCGACCATAATACAGGCAGTAGCAGCAGCAACAGCAGCAGTACCGGCAAAGTGAGCCATTCCGTTGTACAGATAAAAGTCTTTGAAAAACTGATTTGAATTGATTCTATCACGCTCGGCCGCTCTTCAAATGCAGCCTGTCTCACTGCATTGCCCGGAGAAACAATGCTAATTGCAAAACTTGTAAAAAAGAATACTGCCGGCAGCAGAAGCTCTTTCCAACGATTATTATGTTTCCAAACCAGACAGAGTTCTATCAGAACCCATAATTCACTTGTAAGCAGACAGAGGGCATAATTTCCGCCGCCCAAAAGCAGCATAAGAATACAAATAACAGCCAAGTCCCCTATCCGATTTTTACTGTTCGGGAAATACGCATAACGGAGGGCAAGTCCCTCTCCCAGGAGAAAAATACCATAAAAAAATGTATAGAAAACCGCGCCATTATACCAAAACAAACCTTGACTCGCTGACGGCAGAAACTGAATACAGATTGTACTTATAATAGCCCATATTATTACGCACTTACTCCGAGCCTCATGAGCTATGTCAACAATAAGTGTCTTTAGCAGAAAGTATAGTCCTCCTAGCAATGATATCAGCTGCATTACCGTTCCGAGTGGATAAAGAGACTCTGAAAACACAGCCGGCTGCAGACTCATCAGCCATATGGCAAACCAGGTCCCCTGCCAGTGTAGATAGAAGTTTTTTACCTCTCTCAGGGACATCTTAAACACATGAAACAGATTGTGCGTCTTCATCCATGTATGATGAGTCATTAGGCCATAGTTAAAATCATCCGCACACGGGACATTGTATACTGCAATCCAGAGAATGGGAAGAAGCGTCATTATGATCAATATTACTGCCAAAAAAGCTGTAAAGCGCCAGGAAACAATCTTTCGAGCAGTCGCCTCTATTCTATCCGTGTTTCTCAATGAATTCGGGCGTCCCCTTCTCTCCTCTCAAGTGTCTTTTCATTGACGTTGTCTACAAATCCCGTTTCTATTTCCGCTTTCGCTGAAAAAGCATTATGAAATGAGGATAGTATTATATTGCGGATGGCGGGATCAGAATTTGGTTTCCCGAGTTTTGGTGTATGCCTCGGATCTCCATGTCAGCACACCAATGACGGTGTCTAATTCAGCAGTACCAGCTGCTGCGTATTTTGATCAACACGATATAAGCTTTGTTCCGCAATGGCGCCGGGGTCTTCAAAGAGGCCGGAAAAATTTTCATAAAACAAATCATTCAAGCGGAATAACGCCACATAATCACATTTTTGAAGCATTTCTCTCCATTCATCTGCCGTCAAACGCATAGTCAACCGATCATTCGCATCTTTTGGAATGCCAATCGTCCATGTATGTTCTTTCAGGCTGAATGGATTCACTGTTCTCGGCATCAAACAAAACCGTGCACACCAGAATTCATACCCATCGTTCCCCTGTGAGACAAAATATATTACACTGTCTTCACTCGTCTTTTCCTCTACATATTCAAAAAAGGATGTGTATTGCTTCCGAAGCTCATTTGCGTACCAAACCGGCACCCTGGTGCAATAACGCAGCGTTGCACCTGCTGTTCCGGTGCATATGGAAAAGCCGACCAGCAACGCTGTCATAGCGGCTCCCCACGCACCGAAACGCTCTGTAAGCGCTACTGCCGCCAGCATATCGAAGAAAACAAGCTGATACACCAATATGCTCATATATCTTTCATAGGAGTGCAGTACACGCCCTTCTTCCGGAGTAAGCTTATACATATACACCAGAAGTAATCCGAAAGAAAAAGAAAGCACACAAACGCACATCTCAAAGAAGATCGTATAAAACGCCTTCTTTTTACCCAATACGGATCTTCCATACATCACACACATGAAGTATGCCATTCCCAGCAGCACGGCAAACAGCAGCAAAACCGGCAAAGACCTGCCAAAGAATGTAACAAACGTATATGGCTGAACACTTTTTCGAATAAAGCTTAACGCGATTTCCTTCCTGTACGATTCTTCCTGCCCAAGGATTACCTTGATAAGGGAAAGAAAATCAATCTTCGAAAAGACTTCCTGTGCATCGTTCATCCACAGACCGATCGCCCACAGACCTTTCGGTAAAGCAACCGCCAAAACCGGCAGAATAAGGGAACCGCACACAGATTTGATGCTTTTCATATCCAGGGTTTGCCAACCCATTGCGATAAAAGAAAGCATGATTAAGATTGCAAACAGCATTCCCGCATCTTTTGTTAAAACAATTATGGAAATGGTAAGCAGTATTGATACTCTATAAACTGGATGTGGTTTCAATTCCCCTAAAAAGACCATTGCCAGTCCTGCCCCGGATACCATTCCCAGAAAAGGATCGATCAGCAGGGAAGATAACGGACTTGGGTGTACGATGTTTATAAGCGCGAACAGGAACGCTGAACAAATCCAAGCGTATGGTCTTTTGAAATTCAATATTCCCAAAAAAGGCATCAGGAAAGATGCCGCGAACATCTGGTACGCGAAAAACAGATGCCACTCACTGAAACCAACTTCAGGATTCCACCAGAGCACAATTCTCTGAACCAGGTACTGGAACAACGCCATTGCCGGAGGATAGGTCTTAAAGTATACATAGGAATAGTTTTGATCGTAGCCCAATGTATTATAAAAGGTCATATGCTTCACAACTGTCGCCCAGTGAGAAAAGTCATCCCACTCGGCAGCCTGTTTTCCTACGTTTGCATAAGTCATAACGATCATAAATACAAACAGCAGACCTGCGCATGGTGAAAAAAGCAGCTGAAGGCGTTCTTTCAGATCGTCGATACCGTTCCTTATCATTCCCTTCACCAGGTTAATAAAAGCTATCAAATATATCGAAATACAGAGAATTGCAACGATACTAACGCCTATCTTCAATTGGTTCACCGTTCCAAAAAGAAACAACGTTAAAACAACCGAAGTGCTAGTAACGGGAACCATCATTTCATACCGCAGTTGATCTGCGAAAAGCCTTAAAACTCCGCCGGATGACATCAACAGATAAACTATAATAGAAATGGGTAATACTCTGAAAAATTCTTCCATCTCGCCAGAACCTCTCCCTGGTGAGTATTCTGTCCACCTTGCCCCAGTGAATCTGAAACATAGAGCCACCTAATTCAAGTGGCAGAGCCAATCGGAATCATAACAGATTTTGTTGTATGGATTCCCATACTTTAGGAGATATTGCCGATCTTTTATTTTGATTGCAGATAATTGATATATCGATTAAGATGAAAAACAAAGCGTTGCGCAGTATAAGCTGGGCCGTGCTCTTTCAAGCATCGAACGCCACCCTTCACCTTGCGGACAGCCTTATTGGCAAAACAATGAGTTTCTAAATCGTTCAATCCGCGGAGTGTCTTTTCTTGCTCCTGATTCTTCTGCCTCAAGCTGTGAAGCTGCATCTCCAGTTCCGCATTTCTCAACCGCAAGCTGCGCAGCTCTTCAAACTGCCCCGGTCCCGATTCTTTTTGTGAGGCTACACCAGAAAAGCGGGTAAACGCCGCCTCCGGGTAATAATTGATCAACGGGCTGCTCAGCGCCATTTGTAGTCTTGAGGGATCATAATTGCTGTCCGAGAACATGGCAACGAGATTTTCAGAATCAGTCAAACCGACGTCAATTATTATAACATCGTTGGGAATCTTCTTGACGCCCTCTGTGACAGAGCCAGCACAGCTGAGCAACAGAGGCTGATACAGAATACCGTCTTTCCAGTGATAAAAGCCTGAGCCAAAAAACTTATAAAACATGTCATCCGCATAATGGATGAATTTCATATTCTCAACACAGAAGATCCCGAATCTGACCGTTACTTCCTTATCCTTGAGATAGGTAAAGTACTTATCTACGTTCGATAATCGTATCGTCGGCTTGTACGTCTTATATGCTTCGTCGTTTACATGGCGAAGCATCATTTCGATCCAGCCGCAGTCTGTTCTAGTATAGGTCACTCCAAAGGTCCAATGAAATCCGTAAAGTGCCGTATACCACATATCAAGCGAGGTGATGCCGATATGTTTTTCCGTCGCATCCGCCCGGGTTTTGACTAGGATCTCAGCGAGCCTCTCAGGGGAGACGCAGGGGTAGGTATCATCCGCATCGATATTCCAGAAGTCGGAGTAACCCTGCTTTTCGGCATCAAGAAATGTTGTCAGGTGGGCGTAGCCGGCTTTAATCCAGAAAGGGTCAATGATGCCGTCAACAATCTTCTTCAGGGAGGCATCAGTCCGGTTTGATTCCAAAAAATCTGTCTCCTCGAGATCTGTTTTTTTCAGCAGCTCTGCCTTCAACGTGGGATTATCGCAGAGGATAATGATTTTCGCTTCGGGAACCAGCCTGGCTGCTTCGATCCAATGAAGCGCGCAGCGAACGGACCACGGCGCAAACTTGTTGGCTTTGAGATAGAACGGTATTATTGACATAGAAATAGACTCCTTCTAAAGCTGAATATCGCGGTGATGTTTTCTATACTGTTGTTATGGCTCGAATAGTTTCGGAAGTTATTTTTTTCTGTTTATGAGATTCCGGGCATGATAAGCGGTTCGTTTCGCGGTATATATCAGACCATGCTCCTGAAAGCACTTCACGCCCCCGCTGATTTTGCGCCTGATCCGGTTATCCAACGTGTCGTTTTTCTGTTCCTCAAGCTCGTACAATTGCTCCCGCAAAGCGTTGAGCTGGGCGTCCTGCTCAATGAGCTTCCGCATCAGGGCGCCTTTCTCTGCGTCAATCCGTCCGTGGATGCCGCCAATATCACTGCGCAGATCGACGACCGCTTTCTGTAGATGCTTTTGCAGAACATAATTTTGTACCGTCAGTTCGGTCAGGCTCTTTTCTGTGCTCCAGTCATCTGCGGCGGGCTTTGTGCGGATTGCATGTAGCAACCAGTCCATGCACCTTTTACGTTCCGCTTCTATGGTGCTTGCGAGAGAATCATAATCGATACTCTGCTTTTCCAGCAACAAATCAATATTATTCAGCAGCCAAGCCTTTTCTTCGGGTTTATATTTGCTGAAAATGAAAGGCTCAGGAATCTGGAATACGCGACTCAACGAAAGTGCTCGATAAGCGTATACAGGCGCATCGTAAAGTGGAATAACCTGTTTTCTAAATATGATAGAAAAACAATAGGCATGAAAAGAGTCCGCAATAACGAGTTCACTTTGATAGAGATAATAGAGCCAGTCTTCGACCTTAACATCACTGACAAAGTGGAAGCACTTAGTCACATCATCTCTCTTCTCCAGCGCGTCTCCGACACAGACGACCTCCAACCCCGTCTCACGAGCGACTGCGTTGATAAGCTCCAGCTTTTCAGCATTAGGCCCAAGAACATAGCAGAACAGGAACTTTTTATCGTGTTTCTTCTCCGCGTGCTGAATCATCTCCATATAATGGCTCTCATCACAAAGGAAAACGGGATCCAACACCTGTTCCACATCGAGGCCGAAGCTCTCTTTAGCCAGCTCGACGCCAATATCCTCCCTGGTGGAGAGATGGTCAAAGCGACCCATCAGCAGGCCCTTCAGAAGGTGGTGTGTTTCCGGGATATTCTTTTCGATATTACCGAAGGATGTGGCATAGGCAATCTTGTCGCGGTCGCCGTCCACAAAGCTCTGATTGTAAAAGTCCATGCTGTGTCCGAAGTTTTCATAGTTCCACAGCATGTCGGAGCCGGTGATAAAGGTCTGGCACCGGCTGTTCAGCTCCCGCATGTCCTGCAGGGAATTATAGAGTGGAGCCAGTGCATAGACCGGATAGGGATCCTGCCGGAAAAGACCAGCGCGGGAAACCGGCGGATATGGTGGCTCGTTGGGCTTTTCCAACATCAGCACATCATATCCATGGTCGGTCAGCACCTGATACAGGGCATAGTGAGTGAGATGAGCGCCATAATTGAAGCCACTCCAGTTGCCGATACAGCATATGTCATAACGTTTTTTGAGCACCCTGTCCAGCGATTCATGGACAGTGTGCGTTTTGATCAGTTCATAGAAGTGCCGGGCACTGTCCGTCATCGGCCGGTCCTTCGTAAACCAGTTGGAGCCGCGGGTAAAGAAGAAATCCACCGGCTCATCCAGCTGCAAGGGAAACATCTCACGCACCGCGCGCAACAGCAGTTCGCCTTTGGGCGAGTTCACCGTAACCAGGCTGGTGCCCTTTCCGTCCGTCAGGGCAGGATTAAATTTCTGGATGTTCCAGAAATCACCGATCGTCAGATCTGAAAAGCGGGGAAATTCGGCATAGTTGCACTGGTTGCAGGCGTGTGCCTTCATCCCGGCAGTGATGAATACACGCATAAAGGGATCATAAGTGAAGTTTTCAGAAGTGCCGTCGGTATAATAAAGGGTAGAGTGTCCAGCAGACCATCCGTTGTCCTTGTTGCGAAAGTCCACATAGCGAAGCTTCTTCCTGTGCTTTTCTTCCAGTTCCTTGAGATATCGCTGATAGACGCCGACCGCGCTGGTGCCGCTGCACATCAGATCGACCGTATACAGGTTTGGATCATCTTTTTTCAGATAGGCATGAAGGCCGCCGATCTGGCAGGGAACGCCCACAAACAGCACCGGCTTTCCCTGTTTCAGAAGCTCCTTCACCCGACGAAACGTATAGCCGGTATAGGACTGGGTGTATTTCGATTTCTGGAGGAGGGGAAGCTTCTCCTCTTCGGAGATCTCAATATGATGCGGGAGCAATGCATCATCATAGGCGCTTCCGAAAACGATCCCGCCCTTACTGAGAATGTACCGGGCCAGCAGTGTGAACATGCCGCCCGAGGAACTGTGATAGCGCACCTCGTCATCTGCCTGACAGGCAAAGCATGCTGGCTGGGAGATATGGTCGTTCGGAGGCAGCTTCAGCTGCGGGCAGGTATCAGTGCATAGCCCGCAGTTTACACACAGGGTTTCATCAACAACGGGATTATAATAACCGTCCGGCCCGACATGCATCGTGATGGCGTTTTTAGGGCAAACATTCATGCAGGCGCAGCAGGCCATGCATTGATTTGGGGGGCAAAGCATACAATTACTCCTTACTTTCGTTTTCAAAATCATTTATCTGTTTCTCAGAGCATGGCTACCGAGATACCGGATATGTTCATCCCGCACTGTCCGGCGGGCCGCTTTACTGCGTACAGATGTTTTGCCTCTGCCTGCTCAGCGTTTCTGACCGCTTGTCTATCTGCATTTGACGCTCTCTACCGATTTCGACGCTTTCTTTCTCGAACCGGGCCAGTTGCTTTGTCAGTGTATGATAACCTAGTGTTTTGTCACGATGTAAATTTAGAGTTTGACTTTTTACTCGCAGGCTCCCTATTTGGTGGAAGTAATTCATAGAGTCAATCTTCCATCAAGAAACCCCTGATATTGATCGCATACTCCATCTACGTCATCACTGAATACTATTTGCTGTCCTCTGTGCAGCCAAAGCACCTTTGTGCACATTTCCCGCACTTGAGGAAGCGAGTGTGACACCAAGATCGTCGTGGCGCCGCTATTGATAATTTCACGCATTTTCGTCTCGCTTTTTTTTCTAAAAGCTCCGTCTCCGACTGAGAGCACCTCATCCAAGATCAGGATGTCTGGCCTGACAAGACATGCAATAGAGAAAGCCAGGCGTGATTTCATACCGGAAGATAATTGCTTAAAAGGACGGTCTTCAAATCCTTCAAGTTCCGCAAAATCGATGATCTGCTCATAAGTATCGTCCATGAACTTGCGAGTGTAACCTAACATGGCACCGCGCAGGAAAGCGTTTTCCTTTACCGTCAAATCCCCATCAAAGCCACTGCCAAGTTCGAGCAGCGCGGCCACCTTGCCTTCCCTGTGGATCCAGCCCTCGGTAGGAACCATAATGCCGGAGACAGCCTTCAGGAGGGTAGATTTACCTGCACCGTTGGAGCCAATGATACCTAACATCTCTCCGCGTTCCAGCGTAAAAGTGACATTCTTGTCGGCCCAGAATTCTGTCACATGGTAATCTCCTTTGATTTTCCGCATCACAAATTCCTTAAGTCCAATATCCTTAAAATCACCGGTGATATAGCGGATGGAGACATTGTTAGCTTCCAGAATACTCATCGTGCCACCTCACACATAGTATAGGAATTGGTGATTGTATTTTTTATACATCCAGGCACCAATCCCAAACGCAATAAATGCTTCAGCGGCCATAAGCAGATGAAACGCAGGTGACAGCATCGAGCCGTCAATCACAATCACTCGAAAATACTTAATTATGACATAGACAGGATTTACCAGAAACAGGCGTTGAATAGTTGCATCATACTTATCCACAGTATAGAAAATTGCTGAAACATACATCAAAATCTGAATGCAGACTCTCCACAAATACTGCATATCCCGAAAGAAAACAAACAAAGCCGAGAGGATCAGCCCAACTCCTATATTAATGACTGTCAAGCAGCAAATTGGATAGAATAGAAAGATAAAACGCCACGTGAAGGTAATTCCATCCAGTATGCAGAAGACAAAGAATACACACAGCGTCAAACCGAAGTTAATCAGGCACTGGACATTCTTAGAGAACAGGAAAAGATACTTCGGCACATTGACTTTGGTAAAGATTCCAGCATTATCCAGCAGGGAACTCATGCCCTGACTAGTTGAATCACTAAAGAATGAGAATACCAGGTTCCCGCAAAACAGATACGTAGTATAGTGTGGTGTATTGCTTCCGAAAAACTGCGTGAAAACAAGTCGCATAACCAGTAGCATCAACAACGGAGACAAAATGCTCCATGCCATACCAAGTATTGTTCGCTTATACTTTTTTTTAAAATCGCGTTTTACCAACTCTTCAAACAGGAATTGGTGTTCTTTAAAAATCCGTAGCAATGTTAACCTCCCAGAAAATGCTGCTGTGAAAATCACAAACAAATATATACATCAATGTATAATTTTGCAAAATATTTCTTTCCTTTTGAATAATACTTGTAAAACCTTTAATCTCAAATTGCGAATACGGAATTTTGATTCAGCTCCTGTTATACTGGTTCCATTCACTCGCAAAATACAAGTCAGAAAGTCCTGCTTTTATTAACACAAAATGCCCTCATTGTAGCGTGACTCATCCGCCCTTATCTGGATTCCAATCCACTTTGAACGCCATCAGATTAATAAACGGAAACGGTTCCCCAATTCTGTCTTCCTACCGCACTTCTGGGGCCAAGCGCCCTATAATTAGCATGCATGACATCGCTAAGTACTTTGAAAAAAGACGTTGCGGAATATCATGTCCGAAAATGTAGATTTCGTTCTGTTTCCTACAAAAGATGCCAATTCTTCAAATCCTTTCATTTGGGGATATCTTTTACCGTTACACTGTCTTCCTCTCACTTGAGATACTATGGTATAAAAATATAAATTAGTTCGCTAAAGTGCAGTATTCTTTCAGGATTTGTTCGCAGATTTTATTCTCATTTCGTCTGGAAAACTCAATCTCTGTCACACGTTCTGATATTCCCATTCTTTCAAGGGAGAAATACTCATACAGAGACGCAGATCCAAATCTGAAAAAGTTTTCGATAGGATATAGCACATAGTTTTTACAGTTGCAGTCATATAGCAGATCCGTGAGTCCTGAACGCAGTTGAATTATCGTTCCTGCCGTCTCTACAAACTTTTTTAATTTATTGTATGGGAGGAACACCGGAATGGTCCCCGGTATTTTAGCTTCTGCAGGGTAATTGCAATTGGTGCACACCGTGTAACCTTTTTTTTTGAATCCATCCGCCAGATAGCTCCAAAACTGTTCTGAAAGAGGATCAATCGTATTGGCATAAGGTACCAGTACAATTGTATTCCCGGGAAATAGCCCCTTTTCTTTAAAAACAGCGGCTATTTCTTCGTCGGAACTCTGTTCAGCAACTGGCATCATATCGTCAAGTGTCAGGCCGGGAAACGTGATATTGAGATACATGTCCATGAAATTACTGCCATTCACTCCTAGCAGCGCCTCTATAATTTTCTGATGAAATGCAAACGGTGTAAAATGGAGCACTTCGATATTGGGCTCTGTTTCCCCGATGGTCTGCAGGTAATGCAGCAGGTCCTCCGTCTCTCGTTTTGTCAAAATTTCGACATTATCTATTGGAAACATCTTTGCAACTTTGTATCCGCTCTTACCGATAACCGTTGCTACATATTGCGTAATTCCATTTTTCTCCGCCCAAGTAGGCAGAAGTGAGGTCGTGATATAGATGTCACCAGTTCCTGGATAATGATTCACGTAAATTCTAGCATCGCAACCGTATTTTTCTAGGAGGCGGAGGTAGATTTTTCTGCCGTGTAAGATATGGCTGAAGTAGTGCTGCAACAGTTTCAACGACCTCGATTTCTTCAGCATCCTTTTGATATCTTTAGACAACCTCAGTTCAGATAATACTTTTTGCATATTTCTTTTGTGCCTCCAGATCTGCACGAATACTCTCTCTCTGTAGATGATCTGCACGCTCCAGGAAACTGAGAATACGCTGATCTAAACTATCATAACATGGCAACGGCTCTTGTCTGTATTGCCACACTCTATATACTCCGACAGCAAAGCACCTCTCAGCCCCTGACATCCCCTGTTTTATTATTTTGTCCCCCCAACGGCCATAGGGTTCTGTCATCGAGGCAATATAAAAATTAGAGTCAAGTTCCGCCATCAACGCATAATTCAAGATGTCGCGCGCAGTCCCCTCCGTAATTAGTTCAAACTCTGCATCTACGTTAAACAACCTGGTATAATCCCTCATATCTGGATTTGTTGTAATGATAACGATACGCAACGGGTTTACTGTCAGTATGAGCTGGTTCAGGCAAGTTAAAGAATATACTGCGTCATCGCTGTATCCGTCTGGCTGGAAAATCAGAGCAGTCTGTCGAGGGTTATGTCCAAGTTGTTTCCGGAAGTCATTCCCATATTGATATTTGGTGGTTTCCTTGGTTTGATACTTTTTATACAACCTTTTGTAAACTCTCATGCCCCTCCAGGCTGAGATCATTTTCTCATGAAGAAGACGGTCTGAGTCAAGCTGTTTTGTTGTCATTCTGATCTTCCAATCATTATAATTTGGGATCCACTTCGAATCTTTGCTGCATGAAAACATCCCGCTCTGTGTTGACCGCAATCCCGGTAATCAGGCCGGAAGGCTTTTTATCGTTAATCAGAATTCGCTCGCCATAGGGCATATCATAGATAATTGCATCATAGTGAATGCCGTTATCCTTCAAAAAGCTTTCTGTAATTGACGCATATTCTTTCTTTCGGGAAGTAACGATAATCACCTTGTCCTCCTCCGAAAGCTGCGCGAAAAAATCCTTCACACCAGGTAAAACCGTATCAACTCCATCGAGTTTATATCCGTTGTGTTTACACAGCGTTCCGTCAATGTCAAAAATCCAGGTCTTTCCCAATGGGGATACATAAACTGTCTCTTCCATACTGTTCATGCAATCATATGTCTTTCAACTGTACGCCGATATGCCCGCCTGGGTGATTCTTTTTGAAATCTACCAGGGTAACATTCATACGCTTGCTCAATGCTATTGCCAGTGCCTGCAGCACAATCAGATTTACCGTTGTCGAATTGTTCGGTACGATATTCCATGAATCGCCCTCGTTATCCAGTTCCAGCACCACGCATTTCTCATGCCCGATCAGCTGTTCGATCTCTGAATTTTCGGTAAATGTCAGCAGCCAAAGACTTGCCTTCCTCTGTTGAAGCAATCTGATTAGATATACCGACTCCTGTGTGCTTCCGCTTTTTGTAAGTACGATCACCAGATCCCCGTCGTGTACCATTCCAAGATCTCCGTGCACCGCGCTGTTGGTATTCATATAGCATGCGTTCAGGCCTACAGAATTCATGGTACCGACAAATTTGTCGCATACCGGCACATTTTTTCCCAGCCCGCTCACAACGATCTTGTGGCCGCTTTCCAAAGTGGACTGACACTCGTCCAGCAGGCGGTTAAAGACAGCTTCATCGAGGGAGTGAACAGAGTGATTAATCGTGGTCAGCAGATTTTCAAAGTATTCCGTCATGACAATGCTTCCTCCAAATAGTATAGTCCGTTATAAAATGCTCCACAGATGGAGTCATAGTCCTCCCATGCGTATGTCGTCAGGCTCAACCAGATGATAGACAGCAATAATTTCATCTGAGGTCTGGTAACCTCATCGCCGACGAGCTCAAAGAAGTCGTCCTCCAGCATCTCCCAGTTGTTCGAGTCGATCCTCAATGTGACTTCTTCCGCCGCAATCTCCAGGTCAAAACGCTTCAGGTTGAACTGGTCGTAATTGCTATAAAGGGAGTAATAAAGTTTGACCCAGTCATAAGCCACGTCACCGTCCATCTCGGTGTATCCGAAATAGCCGCGAGGATCGATCAGGATCGGCGTTGTATCCTGCTTCATCATCATGTTGCTGAAGGTGCAGTCGCCATGAATAAAGCAAAAATGATCCGGCATATATTCCATAACACGCCGTGAAACCTCTTCCCAACAATAGAAGATATTGCGGCAGCGGCGACCATTAACCGTTACTGTCTCCTGATCGGCAAACGGGACAAGCTCTTTCACCTTTGCAAGCCGGTCCATGGTTTTTCCCAGGTACGCATTTTCATAGCTGGCCTTATCTACCGGAATGCTTTCAATGCTATGGATTGACTTCAGGCAGGAAACAATCTGCCGCAGCATATCGCGTTTCCTTTCCAGAGGGATATCCTTATATTCATATATATTCTTCCCGTCGATCAGCTCCATGGTCAACGGCTCGTAATCGTAAATCCGGGGCAGATTTTCAAAATCCAGCCCCTCCAGTTTCTTGTACCAGGCAACTTCCCGTCTGGCCAGTGCTTCTCCCTGTGCAGTAATGGGGCGCTTTATAAATACCCCATCTCGAACCTCAACCGCGTTAAAGGGCCGGCAGCGCATCTTGGGCAGTTTTTCCCACTCGCTGTACAGGCCGTATTCATGCGTTTTATACAATGGCAGCTCCTCAAATGCCATTCCCTGACTCTGCAGCCATCGGACAAATTCTCCTTCTTCCGGCACATGCCGCAGATATTCTTTTTTTGTAAACAGGAAATGTCCTGCAACTCCTTGCTCACTGCTGGGCTCTTCCGCAAATTCTCCGTCTCGGTAGGACCATCGGCAGCGGAAGTCTTTGGAAATACCGATATAGTTTCTTTCATCCTCCGGAATTCTGTAATCCTCCGGTAGCAGCAGATCGCACCAGGTGAGCATAAAGGCGCGGTCTTCCGGGATAAATGTGATGGCCTCCTGCAGTCCGGAACAGGTTCCCGTTTTCCCTGTGCTTACCACAAGATCATATGAGACTTCAGCAAACGCCTTTAAATAGCGTTCCAACACTTCGGCGTGATAGTCGCCAATGATAACGAAATGCTTGTCCGGAAACAGCTTAAAAAGGTGAAACAGCATCGGCAGATTATTGATTGGAACAAGGGCTTTCGGCTTATTCCTGGTAAGTGCGCCCATTCTGGTTCCTTTCCCCCCGGCCTGCACAATGATATAATCGATCTTCATCGTCATTCCCTCCATTATTCTACTTAACTTCAGCAGCAAAGCTCTTCATAATACTCATAATCTCTAGAATATCCCATTCCAGATTGTCTGTCAGCTCATATTCAATATAACGGCTACGTGTCTGGGGCAGCATGTCAAGAGAAAAGAAGTCCCCATATCCGGATTTGGGTGGATAGAGACAAATCTGTCTGCAGTCTAAATATGCCGCAAAGTCCATCAGTCCGCTGCGCAGCCCAATCATATAATCATTGGGTGCAAGCCATGTTTCCAAGTCCTCAAGGGAAAGCATAAGCGGCTTTGTTCCTTGTAATGGTGTTTTCTTCTCATCCGAGATCGCAAGATTGGTATAGACCTCTGCTCCCTCGCCGCACAACACCTCTGCCAGTTTTTCCCATAGATGCAAAGGTACTTTTTCGATCCAGTAAGCCCGGGCAGTAGGGCACAGAACTACCCGTCCGCCTCCCTCTTTTCCTTTTTTCAAATATGGATTCAGCGGAAGCGGTTTGAATTCTGCCACTTCCGGCAGTCGCAGACAACCGTACTGAATGATTCTGCGGAGCGTCATTCCGGGAAAAGGGAGCATAAACCTGAAGCATTTATCATTAAAATGCCCTGTTGGCTCCATGATCCACAGATTTCCCCTTTTTCTGATCCAATCATTTGTTTGGTGACTGGTAGTCAAATATAGAACAGCCTCGAGTTTTCGGCGGTTCAAACAGACAACTCTGTCCTGCTCGCCCATATAGCGGCGGGCAAGGCTCTCCATCTTAGGCGCTACATATATCGTAAGGGCCTCGATTCCGTGTGACACCTTGAACGCATTCACATAGCCCATGGTAATCAAAAAGTCCCCGATATGATCACAGATTATTAGATGATGGATACTGCCCTCCGGGAACATCTTTCTTGCGATCATGAGACCTCGCGGCAATCTTACACAATAACGTAAAAAAACGCCGGAAATAAGTTTCCAAATACGCTGCCCAGCGTGAATGATCCTTTTAATTTGATCATCTCCTCATAATTTTATTCTTCAAACCATCTCTGGTACTCCAGAGTTATTTCTCGAAACTCGATTTTTGGGGGAGAATCATCTGGAACGCATTGGAAAGCTCCTTGCACATCTGATCAAAAGAAGTATCCGAAATACCACCGTCATTCAGGCAAATCACCGGTACTTTCTGTGAACGCACAGCTTCAACCGCCGTTATGTCATGATGCGTAACGTCAAAAAACGCATTTCTTATCGGCCGGGCCGCGATGAAGCGGCCTTGAGCAAGCTGACGGTGCCGGATCAGCCACTGGTTAACATCATGATCATCCCGCAGGGCATGGCGTGATGTAGCATCGAAAATGTCATAATCTTGTTCCCATGCTTCTGTAAAACTGGTTTTTAAAAAAGCTTGCGGCAGATGCGGTTCATCAAAGCCGACAAAGCGCGGCCATGCGCACAGCATCAGGTTCCGTATAAGGTTTTTCCCATAGCAAGGATGCAGCCATTTTAATGGCGCTCGTTTAAAGCACTCTCTGAAACTAAAGTCGCGATTGAGATATTCTGCATTGTTTAGCGGAATCGTAAATATCCTGGCCTTCGTTCCTTTTCCGACAAGATCCGAAGATGGAAGCGGGTTTAGAAGCGCTCTGTCACAGGGTAACCCTTTTTTGAAAAAAAACGTCTGCCGCAGCGGTTTCAGCACGAAAAGGTCATCATTAAAATACACGAACTGTTCGCTGAGTTCTTTGATTCGGAACATATTCAGTTCGATTGGGTGACTGCTGAATGTTGGGAGGTATTCAGCAGGGATAAAATCTTCATGCCGTTTAATACTCAGCTTGGAATGCTTCGTGTTCAGCCAGCTTGGCGGCTCCTGATCACATATGAAAAAAACTCTATGTACCCACGGTGTAAAGGCTTCGACACCGCGAAACCAATAGCGGAGCAATCCCCAGTCACGGTAACGCTCCTCCCGATCATCTGACAAGTCCGTTCCAAGCGCCGCTCTTTTCCGTCTCTGCCATACAGGGTCGTTACCATCGACCCAGGGGAGCACAAAATCAATGGAATCAGGCATCTTTTCAAACCTCTACGCCATAAAGCCGATGCATTCCGGTTGTTTCCTCTTATTTTCCCATTGCCGCAGCTTTATCGCCACGAATACGGGGATCAACCAATTATGCTTCAAACACTCCAGCACAATCCGTTTTCCTTTTCCAAGCTTCCTCAAATCTGCTTTGTCAAAGGCCTTCTCAATCATGGGTTCTTTTCTCAGACTGCTTGTGTTTTCAAATTGTTTGCTTCTGCTGTCAGGATTTCCCGGATGAAAAACAACATGCGTCAGGATAAGCAGGTAATTCGTAAGCACAAACAGAGGCCAGTTTTTCTCTTCTCCAACCGGCGTTTTGCCGATCTTGGTCATCATTTTGAAAAAGTCCTGTTCCCGGCCTTGCTTCCATTGATGGACCGTAGAATCGACCGAAATCGTATAACGATAAAAAGGCATGGGTATAAACACTGTTTTTCCGACACAGTCAGAGAGATATCGCACTACCCAATCGCTGTCCTCGCCGATCCGGAGCTTCGGATCAAACTGCGGAATGTCTTCTTTTTGCCGAAAAACCCAGGCATGTATGGTCAGGCAATCTGTCGGGTCTGCCAGCACAAAATCCATCAGCTCATGTCCTGCCGGAAATGTCAGGACTTTCCCACGTGCTTTTGGGGGGGCACTCCCCCGGCAGATTACACCACAAATTGCATCTATTCCTTCGGTCATATAGGGAGTAAGTTTTTCCAGTGTGCCCGGCAGCAGCGTGTCGTCTGCGTCAAGGAACATCACCCATTCTCCCCGCGCTTCTTCAAGTCCGGCATTTCTGGCTCGTGAAACGCCTCCGTGATTAAGAGGCAAAATGCGGATTTGATCAGAATATGCTTCTGTTGCTCTTAATGTGCCGTCGGTAGAGCCGTCGTCTGCC